>JBEAVJ010000105.1:0-3335 GCA_041160995.1 Actinomycetota bacterium
CAACGATCTTGACCTGGTTACCAATTACCTTGGTCAAACCTGCATCGAAGATACATGATGATGGATCGGTCACGATATCTGAAGAAACAATTGGATCTTCAGTGTATGAAAGGAATCCCTTAAGTGGACCATTGGCAGCTGCCTTCATTGCTGCATTGATCTCCGCCGCTGTCGCTTCCTTTTCTAGTTCAACGGTTAAATCTGTTGCAGATCCTGTTGGAACTGGAACGCGCATTGCGTAACCATCGAGCTTGCCCTTGAGCTCTGGCATAACGAGTGAGATCGCCTTTGCCGCACCTGTAGATGTAGGAATCATGTTGATAGCAGCTGCGCGCGCACGACGAAGATCCTTATGAGGGAAGTCAAGAATAGGTTGGTCATTTGTGTAGGCGTGAATTGTTGTCATCAAGCCCTTAACAATTCCCCAGTTGTCCTGAAGAACCTTTGCCATTGGTGCAAGGCAGTTGGTAGTACATGACGCATTAGAAATGATGTTGTGCTTTGAGGTGTCATACTGAGTGTGGTTAACACCCATAACGATTGTGATGTCCTCATCTGTTGCAGGTGCAGAGATGATTACCTTCTTGGCACCAGCTGTGATGTGCTTTTGCGCATCTGCAGCCTTTGTGAAGATACCTGTTGATTCAACAACTACATCAGCCTTAACAGCTGCCCATGGAAGGTTTGCTGGGTCACGCTCTGAGAAAACCTTGATTGTCTTTCCATCAACGGTGATTGAGTCATCTGTGTATGTAACTTCAAGACCAAGGCGACCCAAGATTGAGTCGTACTTCAAAAGGTGGGCAAGAGTCTCATTTGGTGTGAGGTCGTTAATTCCGACGATGTTGATATTTGGGTTAGTAAGTGAGGCACGGAAGAAGTTACGTCCGATGCGACCAAAACCATTGATTCCGACATTAATCACGAAAGTGTCCTTGCTACTAGTGGGGCGCTCCCTTGGAAACTTTTCCAAAGGGCAAAAAAATGCCCAGCCGTTGGTGGTTCGAAAAACTGCCACAACGCTGGGGGCTTAGGTAGAACCTTACCAGTGAAGAATGTGTGAACTCTTGAGAATCTGAGGGCTAATTGAGCAAATCTGGAGAGAGACCACTCTCAGTATCGGGAATTCCCAGCTCTGCCGCACGCTTATCGGCCATCGCAAGTAAACGTCGGATTCGACCGGCGATAGCGTCCTTTGTCATCGGAGGAACCGCTAATGAGCCCAGCTCTTCCAGCGATGCCTGTCCATGATTGATGCGCAACTCCCCCGCCTCTTTGAGGTGATCGGGAATTGTTGGTCCGAGAATCTCCATTGCACGTTGTACTCGCGCCGCTGCCGCAACCGCTGCGCGGGCTGAGCGACGAAGATTTGCATCATCAAAGTTTGCAAGTCGGTTTGCCGTTGCACGTACCTCGCGGCGCATACGTCGTTCCTCCCAGGCCATCACACTTTCATGTGCACCAAGGCGTGTCAGTAAAACACCGATCGCATCACCATCACGGATGACAACACGATCTACTCCGCGAACCTCGCGGGCCTTTGCCACAATACCTAAACGGCGTGCAGCGCCTACAAGAGCGAGAGCCGCCTCTGGCCCTGGGCAAGTAATCTCTAAAGAGGATGAACGTCCAGGTTCAGTTAATGAACCATGTGCAATAAATGCTCCACGCCACGCAGCCTCTGAATCGCAGATCGCTGCAGACACAACTTGAGGTGGAAGACCTCGAACTGGACGACCGTTGGAATCAACTAAACCAGTTTGTCGTGCCAGCGCATCACCTTCATTGATTACTCGTACTACGTAACGAGAACCTTTGCGCAATCCACTTGATGATAAAACTGCAAGATCGGAGTCATGTCCGTAAATATCGGCGATATCTTTTCTTAATCGACGAGCGCTTTGTGAGGTATCTAGCTCTACCTCAATAACTATCTTTCCCGCAGCGATATGAAGGCCGCCTGCAAAGCGAAGAAGTGAGGAGACCTCAGCCTTGCGACAACATGGTTTGGTGATCGCTAAACGAGATAACTCATCTTTTACTGATGCTGTCATTGCCATGGGCTTATCCAACCATTTACCGAGCGAGAATGTGGCCCAAATGGAGAGCTAATTTTTGGGCATCATGATGGATACTTCCAGGTGCTTTGCGAATATCTGCCACCACAATCTCTCCACCCAAGGTTGATGCTGCAAGCTGCAGCGCCTCTTCATCCCTGACAACTGATTGGTCAACGAGGCAGTAATCCACCCTTACTCCCGGGGCGTATCGATGGAAAAACTCAAGATGTTCTTCTGGGGTAGAACCAGCAAACTCTTCTCCTTGTGAATGAGATGAGGCATCTAAGTTGAGAATCAAAATCTTGCGAGCAGCTGTGTTCTGTAAAGCATCGAGTTGAGACGGTACCAAGAGATGAGGAATCACACTGGAAAACCAAGAGCCAGGTCCCATAGTGATCCAATCAGCATCAGCAATTGCCGTCAATGCTTCATCTCTAGCAGGTGGGTCTTCAGGAATTATTCGTAAGGATTCAATATGACCCTTTGCGGTGGCAACCTCTTTTTGACCACGAACAACAATTCTTCCAGTGGAAGTATTAAATGTGCCTTCGATATCTAACGCAACAGATGCCATTGGTAAAACCCGACCAATAACTTTCAGAAGTTGGCCAACTCGATCAAGGGCTACAACTGGATCATCCCCAGCGTTCCACATGGATGCAAGCAAGAGATTTCCCATTGCGTGGCCATTGAGTTCGCCATTGCTGACAAAGCGGTGCTGCATTATCTCTGCCCAGGTGCGACCCCACTCATCATCGGCGCATAATGCCGCAAGTGCCATACGTAAATCACCGGGTGGAAATATTGGAAACTCTTCACGTAAACGTCCGCTTGAACCACCATTATCTGCAACTGTCACGATCGCGGTGAGCTCATTAGTGAGCTGGCGTAATGCGGTTAAGGTCGCAGCCAATCCATGCCCACCACCAAGTGCAACAACCTTAGACAAAACTACTCACGACCTACATCGCGATGTGTTGGATGTGCCGAGATCTCTGAGCCCATCTCATTGAGTTGTCGCGCTATCTCTTGTGTGATTGCAACACTTCTGTGCTTTCCGCCTGTGCAACCAACTGCGATAGTTACATACTTCTTACCTTCACGCATGTATCCCTCGATCATTGAATGCACCAGGTGAACATAATCCTGAACAAAGTCACTGACACCATCACTACTCAAAACCCGATCACTTACTTGAGGCGTAAGACCGGTTAATGGGCGAAGTTCAGGATCCCAATGCGGATTCGGAATAAATCGGCAATCGAGAACTAGATC
>JBEAVJ010000106.1:0-3326 GCA_041160995.1 Actinomycetota bacterium
GCAATAACCTTTGCCTTAGCTGGGTCATTGAAACCACCGAAATCAGGTGGCTCTGTGACGTACTTGACGTCAACAGTTACTGACTTCTTTGTTGCCTTAACTCCAGCAACGAATCCTGCTTCAAACTTCTGTAGTAGTGGAATACGAACTCCACCGATGTAACCAACCTTGCCTGACTTTGTTGCAAGTGCTGCAGCAACTCCAGCTAGGTATGAACCCTCGTGCTCAGCAAATACAAGACCAGCAACGTTCAGTAGATCTACTGAAGCATCATCGATGATTGCGAACTGAACGTTTGGATAATCTGATGCAACCTTCTTGATTGGTCCTGCATAGAGGAAACCAACTGCGATGATTGGGTTGAAGCCAGCCTTTGCAAGCAAACGAAGCTTGTCTTCGCGCTCTGAATCTGAACCCTGTGTAACAGTTACTTCACGAGCTGTAACCTTTAGGTTCTTCTTTGCAAGATCAAGACCTGCTGCTGCTGAGTCGTTGAATGACTTATCGCCACGACCACCGATGTCATAAGCAAGGCCTACTTTTACCTTTGTTGCTGCTGTTGCTGGAGCAACAAAAGCTGTTGCAGCCATAACAGTTGCAGCAACAACTGCTACAAGACGAAATACTTTCTTCAATTTTCCTCCAAGGATTCAAGGGGATCTTCAATAACTCACTTTTACAAGGTAATTACGGAAGCTTTGTGTAATTGGGAGCCTATTACTTGCGTAGGAATAAACTCAACACGCCAAGGGCGTTTTTGATGTCAGGGGTGTAACGTTTTGGAAAACTCTCAACTAGTGGTTGAGGTGCCTAGCCCAATTACTTCACTAAACCTAGATTCTTATAGGCATCTGAGAGGGTAGAACTGGCTACCACGCGTGCTTTATCTGCGCCTTGGTGCAAAAGCTCGGTCAGGTGCTTTTCATCTTCTAGCAGTTCTAGGGCCTTTGCGCGGATAGGGCGAAGGTACTCAACAACTACCTCGGCGACCGCCCCCTTGAAATCCCCATATCCCTTGCCATCAAACTCATTTTCTAGCTCTGAAATTGAACGACCTGAAAGTGATGAGTGGATAGTAAGTAAATTACTAATGCCTGGCTTTTCTTTTTCATCAAACTTCACTTCACGGCCCGCATCAGTTGCAGCGCTCTTAATCTTCTTTGTATTTGCCTCTGGCGTATCCATAATCTCTAGAACACCTGCAACAGATCCTGATGATTTACTCATCTTGGATGTTGGCTCTTGCAGATCGTAAATCTTTGCACCGGCCTTCAAAATGTAACCTTCGGGCAATCTAAAGGTCTCGCCAAATCGAGAGTTGAATCGAGTTGCTAGATCACGGGTTAATTCGATGTGCTGGCGTTGATCTTCGCCCACCGGAACAAAATGTGCTTGGTACAAGAGAATATCTGCGGCCTGCAACATTGGATAAGTGAAGAGCCCAACGCGAGCGCTATCTGCTCCACCCTTTGCAGATTTGTCTTTGAACTGCGTCATGCGACTGGCCTCGCCAAAGCCTGCAATGCACTCCATGATCCAGCCCAATTGATTATGTTCTGCAACATGTGACTGCACAAAGAGTGTTGATTTCTTAGGGTCAATTCCAAGTGCGATCAATTGTGCCGCTGAAGCCAGAGTACGTTTTCTAAAGAGGGCAGGTTCAATCTCACCAGTTAAGGCATGGAGATCAACGATGCAGTAAAAAGCATCATTGCCATCTTGAAGCTCTACCCATTGCTTGAGTGCGCCTAAGTAATTACCCAGGTGGAAGGAGTCACTTGTTGGCTGAATGCCTGAAAGAACCCGCTTCTGTGTCATGGGTGTAATTCTTTCACACAGATGCTGTTCGCGAGATCAATAACTGCCCCGCGCGCTTGCCTTCCATGGTTAATACAGTGATTCGGAGGCCATTAACGTTCACAACATCATTAACCTGCGGGATTCGCCCTAAGAAGTGCATGACAAATCCGCTGGCGGTCTCATATGGACCTTCAGGAATATCCAGTTTGGTCTCTTCAATCAAATCTTCAATTGAAATTAAACCATCGATCTCAAAGTCACCAGTTCGCTCTTCCAGCGAAACCTCGTTCTCATGCTCATCGTATTCATCGCGAATATCGCCAATAAGCACTTCTACAAGGTCTTCGAGGGTCACGATGCCATCGGTGCCGCCGTACTCATCCAAAACAATTGCAAGGTGCTGACCTTGGGTACGCATCTCAGAAAGTGCAGGCAAGATCCCCTTGGTTCCTGGCAAATACATAATGTTTCGAACAAGTTCCACAATCTTGGTGTTCTTGCTTGCAAGGGATGTATCTAAGAGATCTCGAACATGGATAAATCCGACTACTTCATCGGAAGATCCACGTACAACTGGGTAACGTGAGTGCGCCTTGTCTACAGCTAGCTCAATCGCCTTTCCAACTGTTAATGAAGCATCCATGAAATCAACTTCGGTGCGCGGAACCATGACCTCGTGTACCTGACGTTCAGAGGCGTTAAAGACCTCTTCAACAATGTCGCGCTCTTCATCAGTCAAAGCGGCATGGCCAGTTACAAGATCGAGCAACTCTTCTTCAGACATTTGGCTGCGCTGAACCTTGGGATCCACACCAAATGCACGCAGGACGATGTCGGTAGATCGTGAAAGCAACCAGATCAGTGGGCGGAAAATGTTTGCAACAACATTAATGATTCCCGCTGTTGCCATGGCAATCTCTTCAGCTCTAAAGAGTGCAACTCGCTTCGGAACTAACTCTCCGAAAACCAATGAGAAGTAAGCGATCACTAAAGTCACGCCGATAAGTGAAATTGTTGTTGCCCAGGCGTTTGCAATGCCTAGAGATTCCAGCCATGGAATTACATAATCACCTAGTTGATCAGCGCCAAGAGCGGCAGAGAGAAATCCGCTGACAGTTACTCCGATTTGAACCGCAGCCAACAATCGGTTGGGGTGTGCGGCCAGGGCAGCAACGCGAGCGCCACGTTTGCCGCGGCCCGCGATTTCACGGACTTGGCTATCTCGAAGTGAGATGAGGGCGATTTCAGCTGCTACGAAGAATGAGGCCAGAACAATCAGCCCAGCAATAGTTGCTAGATCAAGAAATAGTGAAGCCAACGAGGGAGGTTCCATTATGGGAAAAGTATACGGCCTGCCAACCGCTTTCAAAAAGTGGGTGGCGTGAAGCCAGATCTTCCCTTACGCGGGGTTTACGCGTAATCTTCCACCGTTGGCCAACCGGCCATCACCTTCATCCTCGGACCGTCGGGCACGTACCTGCCCGGAGAAGGAGAGCAATCTCATGGCATCAGTAGTTTTTGATGGC
>JBEAVJ010000107.1:0-3318 GCA_041160995.1 Actinomycetota bacterium
GATTTAAAGCCTTTTGGAAAGTTTGTTATGACAGATCTTGATCGAGTAGGTGGAATCCCTGTGGTTCTCAAGATTTTGTTGGATGCTGGTTATTTGCATGGCGACACATTGACCGTTACCGGTAAAACAATGGCGGAGAACTTAGCCGACATCAATCCACCTTTCCCAGATGGCGTTGTTCTTCATCCAGCAGATCGTCCATTATCCAAAGATGTTGGAATCACAATTCTTGGTGGATCACTTGCTCCAGAAGGCGCTGTTTGTAAAACCGCCGGAATCGGAATCGATTCCTTTGAAGGTCCTGCACGAGTCTTTGAACGTGAACAGGCCGCTATGGATGCGGTTGAAAATGGAACGATAAAAGCTGGCGATGTAGTTGTTATCCGTTATGAAGGACCAAAGGGTGGTCCAGGAATGCGCGAGATGCTTATGGTGACAGGAGCAATCAAGGGTGCAGGTCTTGGTAAATCAACATTGCTCTTAACTGATGGACGTTTTTCCGGTGGCTCAACTGGATTATGTGTTGGACACATTTCTCCAGAGGCTGTTGATGGTGGACCAATCGCATTCATTAAAGATGGCGACATTGTGCGAATCGATACAGTGAAACGAACCCTAGATTTGTTGGTAGATCCAGTTGAGTTAGAAGCCCGCAGAATTGGATGGGAGCCTTTAAAACACAAGTACACCCGCGGAGTTCTAGCCAAGTTCTCAAAGCTGGTTGGTTCTGCATCTAAGGGTGCGGTCTGCGAGTAGTTTTCTCACTTCTGGCCCAAAATTCCAAAATGTGAGATCTACATCTCAACCCTTGACCTTGAGCCTGCTTCATTGGAGAATAAGCCCATGAGCACAACATTTGTGGTGGTGATTTAAAGGCGCGTGATCGGTAATTGATCATGCGCCACCCTCAGTTATCTGGGGGTTTTTTCATTTAAAGATGTGAAAGGAGATGGATATGAGCAAGAAGATGAGTGGAGCTAGTTCACTCGTGCAATCTTTGGAGTCTGCCGGCGTCGATGTGATGTTTGGAATTCCAGGTGGTGCGATTCTTCCTGCCTACGATCCAATCTTTGATAGCAGTATTCGCCACATCTTGGTTCGCCATGAACAAGGCGCTGGACATGCTGCAACTGGTTACGCCCAAGTTACGGGTCGTGTTGGAGTTTGCATCGCCACATCTGGTCCCGGTGCTACAAATCTTGTTACACCTCTTGCCGATGCTGCAATGGATTCAGTTCCAATGGTTGCAATCACCGGTCAAGTTCCTTCCGCTGCAATTGGTACCGATGCATTTCAAGAGGCGGATATTCGCGGCATAACAATGCCCTTTACAAAGCACAACTATTTAATTACAGATCCAAAAGATATCCCGCGTGCAATCGCTGAGGCTTTCTATATTGCTGGTTCTGGTCGCCCAGGTCCGGTTCTTGTAGATATCGCCAAGGATGCTTTGCAAAAGGAAACTGAGTTTGTGTGGCCTAAGGATTTATCTCTGCCTGGCTACCATCCGCAGATCGAGCCTGAGAATCAAGCGATCAAAGATGCCGCTGCACTTATTGCGCAATCGTCAAAGCCGGTTTTCTACGTTGGCGGCGGCGTTATCAAATCAAATGCGTCAAAGGAGTTAATGCAACTTGCCGAATTAGTTGGCGCACCAGTAGTAACAACTTTGATGGCTTTAGGATCTTTCCCAGATAGCCACCCACAACATTTCGGAATGCCAGGAATGCACGGAACTGTTGGTGCAGTTACCGCGCTCCAAAAGGCAGATCTACTCATTACTTTGGGTGCGCGATTTGATGATCGAGTAACCGGAAAGCTTTCTACCTTCGCAGTTAATGCAAAGGTAATTCATGCAGATATTGATCCAGCAGAAATCGGTAAGAACCGCTTTGCCGATGTACCTGTTGTGGGCGATTTGAAGCACACAATTTCTGCGTTAGTTCCTGCAGTAAAGGCTGAATTTGCAAAGGGACGTGCTGATCTTGCGCCGTGGCTTGCATCAATGAACAAGTTACGCGCTACTTATCCACTTGGTTATGACACACCTAAAGATGGTTCATTGTCTCCACAATATGTAATTGAACGAATCAGTGCGCTCACTGGACCAGAAGCTATTTATGTTGCAGGTGTTGGACAACACCAAATGTGGGCTGCGCAATTTGTTAAGTATGAGAACCCACGCACGTGGTTGAACTCTGGTGGTCTCGGAACAATGGGTTACGCAGTACCAGCAGCGATGGGTGCAAAGGTTGGCGCACCCGACAAGATAGTTTGGGCAATCGATGGCGATGGCTGCTTCCAGATGACAAATCAAGAGCTAGTGACTTGCGCTCTCAACAATATTCCGATCAAGGTCGCAATCATCAACAATGAATCCCTTGGAATGGTTCGCCAGTGGCAAACATTGTTCTACGAAGGTCGTTACTCAAATACTAATTTGGAATCAAAGCGAATCCCAGATTTCGTAAAGCTTGCTGATGCAATGGGTTGCGTGGGATTAACCTGCGATCGCCCAGAAGATGTGGATGCGATCATCAAACAGGCCAACTCAATTAATGATCAACCAGTAGTTGTAGATTTCCGAGTATTCCGAGATGCAATGGTGTGGCCAATGGTTGCAGCGGGTACATCAAATGATGACATCAAGATTGCGCGTGAAATGGCGCCCGACTGGGATTCACAGGAGCTCTAATGAGTACTCATACACTTTCAGTACTGGTTGAAAACTCACCAGGTGTACTTGCTCGCGTAGCAGGCCTTTTCTCACGTCGTGCTTACAACATCGATTCATTGGCTGTAGGTCCAACTGAAAATCCAAATATTTCTCGAATGACAATTGTCATCAATGTTGAAAGCCACTCATTAGAGCAAGTGATTCGTCAGCTCGATAAGTTGGTCAACGTCATTCACATCGCCGAGCTAAAACTCAATGATTCAGTTCAGGCCGAACTTCTGCTGGTAAAGATTTCTGCAACTTCGAAGAATCGATTTGATGTTGATGCGGTTCTAGAAACCTATGGAGCAGTAATTGTTGATGAGGATTCAGAATCCTTAACCCTTGAGGCAACTGGGGATGCTGCCAAAATCAGTGACCTACTTAACGCTTTGGAGCGTTTTGGCATTCGCGAACTAGCCCAATCAGGCTTAGTAGCGATCGAACGTGGCAGTGGTTCGCTGGCAGACCGTACCCTTAGCACTCAAAGTATTCCTACCGCCGACAGCGGTCAGGCTGATTACCAAAACTAAAACCAACAAAGGACGATGAGGAGAAATACCGTGGCAGCAACGATGTATCACGAAGAGGATGCTGATCTA
>JBEAVJ010000108.1:0-3414 GCA_041160995.1 Actinomycetota bacterium
AGGCTGATAAGGACAACGCCTGCACTAGCTAAACGCCCTTGATACCGATCTACCTTTGCATAGCGATAAATCAGGTAGGCCAAAATTCCCCACGATAAAACCGCATTGGAAGCATGTCCGCTTGGATATGACATTCCACCTGCATGTAACAAATCAAAACCATCACGAGGCTTGGTGCGTCCCAAAAATATCTTAAAGGTTCCTACAACAAGGTTAAGTGAAAGCAGTGAGATCATCGCTAAATTTAAGGGGCGCCAAGTTTTAAACTTATAGGCGATAAAGGATGCCGCAATTAACAAGACGGTCGCAGTTAAACTTCGAAGCCCTAAATCATCTAATCGCCTAAGAGTAAATCCTGCTAAACCTTCAAACTGTGGTTTAGGTTGGCTATTAATCTCTTTGTCATATGCAACCAATGGACCATTTGTTAATACTTGCTGAGTAACAAGTAAGAAGCCAAAAAACAAGAGAAGCGACCAGCGAAGTGCTCGGTCCATCTGACGTCGACGGGTTTGTGCCAATTTTTCCATCACTCAACCGTTACAGATTTAGCCAAGTTTCTGGGTTGATCAACATCATTGCCGCGAACGACCGCCATCTCGTAAGCAAATACCTGGAGAGGAACTGTTGCTAGCACCGGCTGGAACAAGGCAGGGGCAATAGGAATACGAATAATGTGTTCTGCCCCTTCAACATGCGCGCCTTCTTCAGCGATAACAATTACACGTGCTCCACGAGCCTTTACCTCTTGAATATTGCTGAGCATCTTTTCATCAAGAGCATGCTCATGTCCGGCAGGAAGTATCGCGATTACTGGTGTGCCCTGATCAATAAGTGCGATCGGTCCATGCTTGAGTTCTCCCCCGGCAAAACCTTCTGCATGGATATAGGCAAGCTCTTTGAGTTTTAGTGCGCCCTCTAGCGCTACTGGATATCCGATGTTTCTACCTAAGAATAAAACTGTGTTGTTCTGGGCAAAGGTGCGGGTTAGTTCACGAAGTGGTTCAACGGTTTCCAGGATCTGTTCAATCTTTCCAGGAAGTTCTAGAAGCTCCTTGTAAAGATCACGGACCTCTGCATCCTTAAGTGAGCCATTTACCTGTCCAAGGTGTAATCCAATTAAGTAAACCGCAATGATCTGAGTAAGTAACGCCTTTGTTGATGCCACTGCGATTTCAGGGCCTGCATGGGTGTAAAGAACAGCATCTGACTCGCGAGGAATTGTTGAGCTATTTGTATTGCAAATTGCTAAGACTCTTCCGCCCGCAGCTTTTGCATGACGCACAGCCATCAAAGTGTCCATCGTTTCACCTGATTGCGAGATTGCAATAATTAATGTGCTCGGATCAATGATTGGATCGCGATATCTAAACTCGCTGGCAATCTCAACATCCACGGGAATCTTGGCCCACTTTTCAATCGCATACTTTGCAACCATTCCTGCGTGATAAGCGGTTCCACATGCGATAACAGTTATCTTCTTAAGTGAACGAATCTCATCGGCGCTCATGTGAAGCTCATCCAAAAGGATCTGATTGTTATCGCTTAAGCGACCAATCAAAGTGTCAGCTACCGCCTTTGGTTGCTCAAAGATTTCCTTCAACATGAAATGTGCAAAGCCACCTTTTTGCGCTGCGCTAGCATCCCATGAAATTTCATACTGTTTTGGTGTTACGGGCTTGCCATCGAGATCTGTGATTTCCACTGATGTAGGAGTCATCGTGACAACCTCATCTTGGCCAAGTTCGATCGCCTTCTTGGTGAACTCGATAAAGGCTGCAACATCAGATGCCATGAAGTTTTCGCCCTCACCTAAACCAACTACAAGAGGTGAGTTTCGACGAACTCCCACGATTACATCGGGAGCATCGGCGTGGATAGCTAACAAGGTAAATGATCCACGAAGGGCTTTAACCGCATCACGCATCGCTGCGGTTAAGTCTCCCTTGTGCTCTTTCCGTAAATCGCTGAGCAAGTGGGCAACTGATTCAGTATCTGTTTCAGATGAAAACTTATGGCCCTTTGCCTCTAACTGGGCTCGGAGTTCTGTGTAGTTTTCAATAATTCCATTATGGATAACAGCAAGCTTTCCTTCATTATCTACATGAGGATGTGCATTTCCATCAGTTGGTCCACCATGAGTAGCCCAACGAGTATGGCCAATTCCTGAATGAACATTTGGTAGCGATGCATCTAAAGAGTTTTCTAAATTTGAAAGCTTTCCAGCTTTCTTTTCAATAAATAATTTACCTGGTGTGCCAAGGGCGATTCCGGCAGAGTCATATCCACGGTATTCGAGGCGACGTAGGCCTTCAATTAAAGGATGTGAGGCAGATTGTGGCCCTGTGTAACCCACAATTCCGCACATAACGTGTTACTCCAGTTCAGTTTTAACTATATCTGCAAGCTGCTGTGCAACTTCTTGGGCAAGGCTATCACTGGCCGCTTCAACCATGACTCTTACAAGCGCCTCGGTGCCAGATGCTCGCAGTAAAACACGTCCTGAATCACCTAAGCGATCCTCAGCTGATTTCACCGCTGCTGCAATAACTGCGTTTCCGGGCAACTTATCTTTGGCAACATCCTTCACATTGATAAGAACTTGTGGGAATCGAACCATTGTGGCAGCTAGCTCTTGAAGAGTTTTTCCTGTGCGAACAACCTCTTGCATTAATTGCAGCGCTGTTAACAATCCATCGCCAGTGTTAGCTAGCTGTCGCATGATTACATGGCCAGATTGTTCTCCACCTAATGAGTAATCATTTGCGATCATGTTTTCTAGAACATAACGGTCGCCTACCGGGGTCGTAACAACATTAATTCCGGCATCCTTCATCGCGTGCATAAATCCAAGGTTGCTCATAACTGTTCCAACAACGGTGTCAGATTTCAAGACTCCACGAGCTTTGAAACCTCGAGCCAAAATTGTAAGGATGTGATCGCCATCGATTTCATTTCCAGCAGCATCAATTGCTAAACAGCGATCGGCATCTCCATCATGAGCGATACCAAGATCAGCGCCTTCCTTAAGTACCGCTGATCGAAGTTGATGAAGATGGGTTGATCCACAATCATCATTGATGTTCCAGCCATCTGGTTGATTAAAGATTGCAATTACTTCTGCACCAGCACGTCGGTACACCTCAGGGGCAACATATGAAGATGCACCATTGGCGCAATCAACAACAATCTTGAGGCCCTTCAAAGGTGTCTCAACTGAAGAGAGCAGATGCTTTAAGTACTTCTCTGTTACAGCCTCATCATTAATGACGCGACCAACATTTCTGCCGCTTCGATCGCATCATCTAGCTTGCCGCCACCACGTGCGAATAACTTAATTCCGTTATCAGGCATTGGATTGTGAGATGCAGAAATCATGACGCCGAGATCGCATTTCATTTCAGCAACAAGGTG
>JBEAVJ010000109.1:0-3628 GCA_041160995.1 Actinomycetota bacterium
AGCAAGTCGAGGTGAAACCTGCAAACCTAAAAGCGAGGAGAAGAGTTGTTGCGCTGGTGCAGATGTTGCACGACGGCGACGCAAAGTTTCTTGAAGCGCTGCAATATTTGGAAGACGCTCGCCAGCAGCAAGAGAAACAACCTCTTCACTCCAGCCATCAATTAATGCAAGCGCTGTCTCTAGTTTTGTAAGTGCTGCGCGCTGGGCTGGTGTCTCTTGTGGTGTGAAAATTCCATCATTGAGTGCGATTGTAAAACTCTCTGGATTTGATGGATCAAAGCCATTTCCTGATTCAAAGGCACGTTGTGCTTGATCTTGAATCGCTTCCATATCGATATTGATGCCCTTGCCGTAATCGGTAATTGCGGTACGGATATAGGAAACTAACCAGGGATTATGTGCAAACAATCGTGCAATGGCAGCTTCACGCAATGCAGGTAGCCCATTCCTTTATGTTTTGAGGTACCAAGCTTGGATACGCGCCATCAATGAGCGGTAAGCCCACATCATGTGCTCCTGTGACCTTTCCAGCTAATCCTCCAATTGCTTGACCAAGTTGAGTTGCAATCAACGAACCAATAAATGAGTTGAGCAGCGCCGAGATCATTCCAATGGGAAGTTGCATCTGCTCTTGGCCAAATGGGTTCTCTTCGCCGAAAGGATTTGCTTCACCCTGTGCTTGATTGAGTAGTTCGCCAATTGCAGATGACAAGCCAACAGCTAATGGCTCAACAGTTGTTTGCCAACCAGCAAGTGTTGAGTCCACCCAATCGGTACGAGCTAAAGCTGGATTTCCAGTGTTGGGAGATTGTGGGAAAAATGTCGCATCGTTGAGCCATAGCTCAGCAATTGAAAGTGCTTGCTCAACATCGGAAACATCATTTGCTCCGATTGGTGCCGACCCTTGTGCAGTTGCAAACTTTTTTGCGGTATCGCGAACAAGATTCTTTGGCAACGCTTCAGTGGAACCGCCAAAACCTCCAGGATTAATTCCAAGTTTTGAAAACTGCTCTTGAATCTGTTGTTGCATCTGTTGCATCATGGCAGCAAAATCAACTGGCTCATTAGAGTCATCTGAGTTTCCTGGTGTGAAGCCAAAAGGTGTCATGGATCAATCCTCCCAGTGTTGGAACAACTTCGCACACCCTTTCATTCCCGGTCAGCGCCCGACACCTTGAACTAGTAGGCTGGGCTCATGTCCAGCGCATTCGCAGCTTTAATCTGGTGGGTAGTCCCAGCGGTTGGACTCATTGGTGCCCTCAGTTATGTCGTGTGGGTTACAAAGTTTCAAGGAAAGTTTCAACAAGAAACTCAGCGTTCTGTAGGTCAGTTCCAACGTTTTCAGGATTCACTGAGAGATTCCCAAGCGCGTGATGTTGCAAGTGGTGGAGCGATTATCACTACGGCAACAGTTGCAGGCGGTGCTGATTCCGATGACGAGGGTTCACCCGCTGCACATGATCTCGGCGCATTCGATGGCGGCTTTGATGCTGGGTCCTCTAACTAGGTTCAGCTTCAGTTAACGCGAAATCACTTATTAAATGATGTTGAGATTTTCCCGCCTTCCACGAGTTGTTAGTGGAACTCTAGGAATCTTCTTTGCGCTAGCTACTATCGCCCCACTTCCTTATGCGATTGTTTTGCCAGGTGAAGCACAAAACATTTTTAAAGGTGTCATTACATTTAAGGGTCTGACTAATTACCCAGCAAGTGGTCGCATTGATTTAATGTCGATCAGAGTGACCAACCCTGACACCTGGATCTTTGGTCCAGAGCTTGTGTACTCATGGATTAGCGGCGAACGTGCGGTCTATCCAAAATCTGCGATTTATCCTCCCGGAACAACAGCTGAAGAGGAAAGTAAACAAGCAAAAGCAGACATGGTTACTTCACAAGATAAAGCGATTGTCGCTGCAGTTAACTACCTTCAATCACATCCAGAGATCATGGCAACATCACAATCGGTGGGCATAGAGCGCGCACAGTTATTGGATTCCAAGAAGATTAAATTTAAAGTTGGCGAAACTGGTGGCCCAAGTGGTGGATTAGTTTTCTCCATCGGGCTTGTTGAATTACTGACAGAGCTAGATTTGCTACAAGGTCGCCATATTGCAGGAACTGGAACGATCACTGATCGCGGAGTTGTAGGTCCTATCGGTGGCATCAATGAAAAAATCACCTCTGCCCAAAAGGTCGGTGCCACGATTTTCTTTGCTCCAGTAGATAACGCTGAAGAGATCGGCAAGGTTCCTGAGGGTATAAAGGTGGTAACTGTTGCCACTTTGGCCCAGGCGATTAACTATTTGGAGCGCACCAGAAAGTAGTTTGAACCTTAGAGCCTGCTTAGAGCCGTTGAATTGGTGGGGCAATTGTCCGTGCGATAACTTTGCCCCATGACGAATAACCCCCAGTTTCAACGCCCATCCTTCCAATTCAGCGCACGCAAGAGTCCTCTGGCAATCACAGTGGGAATTCTTGTACTCATTGGTGTGCTCTTTACAGCGCTCAGTGGTTTTTACGCAGATTGGTTGTGGTTCAAATCAGTTAACTTCACAAATACCTGGTCAACAATTCTGACAACAAAGGCAACTCTCTTTGTTGTGTCAGGTTTGTTAACCGCGTTCATTGTGATGTTCAACGTTTTGTTGGCATACAAGCGTCGCCCGCTCTATGTTCCAATGACAGTTGAAGCAGATAATCTTGAGCGTTACCGCTCACAAGTTGAGCCAATTCGTCGTCCACTAGTTATTGGTTTAACTATCGCGTTGTTCTACTTCGCAGGATCAGCTGGGTCCCAAATGTGGAGCACCTGGTTGTTGTTTAAGAACTCAACTCCATTTGGTGTTACAGATCCTCAATTCAATATGGACATCTCATTCTTTGCCTTCCGTCTTCCGTTTTGGCAGACATTAATTTCATGGGGAATCTCGACAGCAATTCTTGCGATTCTTGCTTCAGTTGCTGTGCACTACCTCTACGGTGGAATTCGTCTACAGGTTCAAGAGGATCGCACAACAGTTGCAGCCCGTGTTCAGCTTTCAGTACTTCTAGGTTTAGTCGTCCTACTCAAGGCTGTGGCTTACTGGTTTGATCGCTACGCACTTGCACTGAAGGAAAGCCGTCTGATTACAGGTCTTACCTACACAGATGTAAACGCGGTTCTACCTGCAAAGGCGATTCTTACTGGAATTGCAATTGTCTGTTCACTTCTATTCTTTGCAAACATTGTTCGACGCTCATGGGTACTACCTGCAGCTGGAACAGCGCTACTAGTTGTTTCATCAGTATTGATCGCTGGTCTTTACCCAGGCGCGATTCAGCAGTTCCAAGTAAAGCCAAGCGAGTCTTCAAAGGAAGCGCCATTTATTCAGCGCAACATTGATGCAACACGTGCTGCATATGGAATCGACGATGTAACTGTGAAGGATTATCAAGCAACTGACTCTACAAATACGGGTCAGCTTGCAGATGATGCGGCCACAATCGCCAATATTCGTTTGATGGATCCAAATGTTTTGTCAGCAACATTTAGACAACTTCAGCAGATTCGTCCGTACTACAGCTTCCCAGAGTCATTGGATATCGACCGCTACACAGTTAATGGTGTGAAGCGCGATGTTGTTGTAGC
>JBEAVJ010000015.1:0-11516 GCA_041160995.1 Actinomycetota bacterium
CGTACCTGCCCGGAGAAGGAGAGCAATCTCATGGCATCAGTAGTTTTTGATGGCGCATCACGTATCTATCCAGGAACAACAGCACCTGCAGTCGACAAGTTAAATCTCACCGTTAATGATGGAGAGTTTTTAGTTCTTGTTGGTCCATCAGGTTGCGGTAAGTCAACATCACTTCGTATGTTGGCAGGACTTGAAGAGATCGATGGCGGCAGAATTTTAATTGGCGATCGCGATGTAACAAATGTTGCACCAAAGGATCGCGATATTGCGATGGTGTTCCAGTCTTACGCACTGTATCCACACATGACAGTTGCAGAGAACATGGGCTTCGCACTAAAGATCGCAGGAACTCCAAAGGAAGAGCGCGATCGTCGTGTTCTAGAAGCAGCAAAGTTGCTTGACCTTGAGCCATACCTAGAGCGCAAGCCAAAGGCTCTTTCAGGTGGACAGCGTCAACGTGTTGCTATGGGTCGCGCAATTGTTCGCGAGCCACAGGTATTCCTTATGGATGAGCCACTATCTAACCTAGATGCGAAGTTGCGTGTAGCAACTCGTACACAGATCGCTGCATTGCAGCGTCGTCTAGGAATCACAACTGTTTATGTAACACACGACCAGGTTGAAGCTATGACTATGGGCGATCGCGTTGCAGTTCTTAAGGATGGCTTGCTACAGCAAGTTGATACTCCTCGTAATCTTTACGATAACCCAGCAAATGCTTTCGTAGCAGGCTTCATCGGCTCACCAGCGATGAACCTTCTTATCGCACCAGTTAGCGGTGGTAAGGCAATGCTTGGAGATCTAGCAATTGATGTACCTGCTTCAGCTGGAACTTCAGTAACTGTTGGTGTTCGCCCAGAAGGCTTCACACCATCATCAAAGGGCTTCCACGTTCTAGTAGAAGTTGTTGAAGAGCTTGGTTCAGATGCTTTCGTTTACGGAAAGCCAGCTGATTCCAATGTTAAGTTTGCAAATGCAACAGATGAAGGCGCACAAGTAATTGTTCGCTGGGATCCAAAGAATCCTCCAAAGCCAGGTGACACAATCACTGTTGAAGCGGTTAAGGGATCTGTTCACTTGTTCAACTCAACAACAGGTGAGCGCGTTTAATAGTAATTAAAGTAAAAAACCCGCGGTAGCCACTGGCCACCGCGGGTTTTTTATTACTTATTTAAAGCTTTACGCCATCGCCTTCTTAAGCCATTGCTAACTTTAGATTGGCATCAATTGAGTTCAAGAACTCTTGCGTTGTTTGGTATGGCGCATCCTTTGAGATCAGAAGTGACAAATCCTTTGTCATCTTTCCTTGCTCGACTGTTTCAATACATACGCGCTCTAGGGTTGCACAGAACTTTGCAAGCTCTGGGTTGTTATCCAACTTTGCACGGTGTGCAAGACCCTGTGTCCACGCAAAGATTGAGGCGATTGGGTTTGTAGATGTCGCCTTACCTGCCTGGTGATCACGGTAGTGACGTGTCACTGTTCCGTGTGCAGCCTCTGACTCGCAGATCTTTCCATCTGGTGTCATCAATACAGATGTCATCAAACCAAGTGAGCCGTAACCCTGTGCAACGGTGTCTGATTGAACATCGCCGTCGTAGTTCTTACATGCCCAGACGTAGCCACCCTCCATGCGCAATGACATAGCAACCATGTCATCGATCAAGCGGTGCTCGTACCAGATACCTGCAGCATCAAACTGAGTTTTGAACTCTGCTTGGTAGATCTCTTCAAAGATGTCCTTGAAGCGACCATCGTATGCCTTAAGAATTGTGTTCTTTGTTGAAAGGTAAACCGGGAACTTACGGAGTAATCCGTAGTTCAATGATGCGCGTGCAGCTACACCTGAAGATTCAAAGTTGAATACCTCTGTGTTGATTGGAGCTGATCCATCTTCAGGAACAAATGAGATTGTTAGCTTTCCTGGACCTGGAACCTTGAAATCTGTTGCACGGTACTGGTCACCAAATGCGTGACGGCCGATAACGATTGGCTTAGTCCAGTGAGGAACCAAACGAGAATGTTGCGGATTGTTCCGTTTGGAGACTTCCACATCTTCTTAAGACCGAACTCTTCAACGCGTGCCTCATCTGGAGTGATAGTTGCGCATTTGATACCAACGCCATGCTTTTGGATTGCGCGGGCTGAATCAATAGTTACCTGATCATCAGTTGCATCGCGGTGCTCCATGCCCAAGTCGTAGTACTCGAGGTTCACATCTAAGTAAGGCAGGATCAATGAATCCTTGATGAACTGCCACATGATGCGTGTCATTTCATCGCCATCGAGTTCGACGACTGTGCCTGTTACCTTGATCTTGCTCATTGTCTCTCCTTATTTAGAGTGTCTCGTTAATTAAAGGGTTTGGACATCTGCTTGCTTTGCACGGACCGCTTCAGCTGCTTCCTTGAGAGCTGCAACCTCTGTATCGGTTAATGCGCTTTCGACAACCTTCTTAACACCGGTGCGACCGATCTCAGCTTCTACGCCAAGGTACACACCAGAAATTCCGTACTCACCATCAACCCATGCACACACAGGCATAACCGCTCCTGAATCTTCAATTACAGCCTTTGCCATACGTGCTGCAGCTGCAGATGGTGCGTAGTAAGCAGAACCTGTCTTGAGTAATGCAACAACTTCAGCTCCACCATTACGTGTGCGATCTACAAGATCGGCGATCTCTTCCTGTGAAAGCAGTTCACTCAAAGGCTTGCCATTGACTGTGCAACGACTTGGAACTGGAACCATTGTGTCTCCATGTGAACCAAGGGTTAATGTCTTAACCGTTGCAACCTTTACGCCAAGCTTTTCAGCAACAAAGTTTGTAAAGCGTGCGGTGTCGAGCATTCCTGCCTGACCCATTACGCGATTCTTTGGAAAGTTAGTTGCAATCTGTGCCAACGCGGTCATTTCATCTAGTGGATTTGAAACCACGATGATCACAGCGTTTGGAGAATGCTTTGCGATATTTTCTGCAACACCGCGAACGATGCCAGCGTTAACTCCAATTAAATCCATACGGCTCATGCCAGGCTTACGTGGAAGTCCTGCAGTAATAACGACTACATCTGAGTTAGCTGTTGCTTCGTAGCCAGCACCTTCAGGAGTTGTTGTTGCTCCAATTAACTTTGTCTCAAATCCTTCAATTGAACGAGACTGATTCATGTCGAGAGCCAAGCCCTCTGACTTGCCTTCGAGAATGTCAGTTAACACGACGGTGTCAAAAACATCATATTCAGCTAAACGAAGAGCTGTTGTTGAACCGTAGAAACCTGCACCGACTACTGTGACTTTGCCACCCATCGTGACTCCATTCATGGCTGATTGCGAATGGGGCAACTCTACCGTCCGCGAGGAAGTGCAATTGCCAGCGCAAAAAGGGCTATCGCTATAGCAAGCGGAAGATAAAACTCAATGCGACGGAAATCTCGCAATTTGAGAGCTATGCCGGCGGTTCCTCCAGCGATAAAGAGTGATCCGGCTCGCACAAATCCGAGAACCCCTAGAACAACGCCAGTGATGACTAATCCATAACTGACAAGGCCTAGCAACCGATTATTTAGCTGCATGCATCAACCACATTGGTAAGCAGCATTGCGCGGGTCATTGGACCGACTCCCCCAGGCATTGGCGAAACATACGAAGCTTTCTCAAATACTCCGGGGCAAACATCTCCTTCTAGACCATTTGCGGTTCTAGAAATACCAACATCAATAACGACCGCACCCTCTTTGATCATCTCTGCTTTTAGGAAATGAGATTGTCCGATTGCTGCAACAACTATGTCAGCACTTCTGGTGTGCAGAGCTAAATCTTTGGTTCCGGTATGTGTCAAAGTTACCGTCGCATTTTCTTGCTTGCGAGTAAGCAGTAGTCCTAATGGGCGACCAACGGTGAGGCCTCTACCAATGACTGTTACCTCTGCGCCCTTAGTTGAAATCTTGTAATGATCCAGAAGTGCAACGATTGCACGAGGCGTGCATGGCAATGGCCCGTCATACCCAGAAACCAATCTTCCTAAATTAAGCGGGTGTAAACCATCTGCATCTTTAGCAGGGTCAATTGCTTCAAGAACTTTCTGAGTATTAATGCCTTGCGGTAAGGGCAGTTGAACTATGTAGCCAGTGCACTCTTTCGATGAATTCAGATCTGCGATTGCGGCCAATACATCTTTTTCAGTTGCATTGTTTGGTAGATCAATTCTTATTGAATTGATTCCAACCTCTTGGCAATCACGATGCTTACCGCCAACATATGAAAGCGAACCTGGGTCATCCCCTACTAAGACTGTTCCCAGGCCTGGTGTAATTCCGCGCGAATTTAATGCCGCTACCCGGGTTGTTAACTCAGCCTTAATTGCTGAGGCAACCGCCTTACCATCGAGTATCTGCGCGCTCATGCTCTAAGCCTACCGAGTTAATTAAGCGTGAGAGAAATGTCGAGTGTGAGTGAAAAACATTGCGATTCCAGCTGATTGTGCTGCGGCAATAACCTCTTCATCGCGCACGCTTCCACCAGGTTGAACTACCGCGGTTATGCCTGCATCAATCAGAATCTGAAGGCCATCTGCAAATGGGAAGAAGGCATCACTTGCTGCGACCGATCCCTTGGCGCGATCGCCTGCACGTGAAACCGCCAATCGTGCTGAATCAACACGACTTACCTGTCCCATTCCGATTCCTACCGCGGTTGTCATCGAAGCAAGAATGATCGCATTGCTCTTGACCGATCTCACGCTTCTCCATGCAAACTCAAGATCCTTCATGCCTTGTTCATCAACTTGTGGGCCACATACTTGTTTCCACTGTGCTGGTGAATCTCCATCGGCATTAATCAAATCTGTCTCTTGCAATAAAACTCCTCCAGAAACTGGACGTAATTCAAAACGTTCTAGAGGAGTCAGTTCAGCTTTCAAAATACGAATTGATGGCTTTTTCATTAACAGTTCAAGCGCATCTTGATCGTAATCAGGCGCAATCACAACTTCGGTAAATACCTTTGAAAGAGGCTCGGCCATTGCCAGGTCAACTTTTCTATTGGCAGCAACCACGCCACCAAATGCCGATACCGGGTCACACTCATGTGCATGTTGGTAAGCAACTGCAACACCTAAAGCACATACAGAGATTCCACATGGGTTTGCATGCTTCATGATCGCAACTGCAGGATCACGATGATCACGTACCGCACGCCACGCTGCATCTGCATCTGTGTAGTTATTGAAAGACATCTCTTTTCCATGGAGCTGCTGTGCATTAACAATTCCCGAATGTGCGCCAGTGTAAATTGCCGCACTTTGATGAGGATTTTCTCCATACCGAAGTGAACTCTTTTGGCTCCAAATCTGACCGAACCAGCTAGGAAGTTCATTGGAATCGGATTCTGCAAGCCATGTTGCGATTGCTAAGTCGTATTCCGCGGTTGTACGAAATGCCTCAAGTGCTAATTGACGTCGTTCTGCTTCACTAAATCCACCAACTGAAACTGCCGAGAGCAACTGGTCGTACTGAGCTGGATTTGAAATCACCGCAACGGAGCTGTGATTCTTTGCTGCGCCCCGAAGCAACGATGGTCCCCCGATATCAATCTGCTCAATGGCATCTGCAAATGAAGCACCAGCTGCAACGGTCTGAGCAAAGGGGTACAGATTGATCATTACTAGATCAAAGGGTGCAATCTCCTGTTGTGCAATCGCGGCTAGGTGCTCAGGATTGTTCTGATCAGCCAAGATTCCTGCATGAATCCGTGGATGCAAACTCTTAACTCGGCCATTCATGATTTCGGGAAAACCGGTGTAATCACTTACTTCAGTAACTGGTACTCCAGCTGCAATTAATGAGGTTGCGGTTGAACCTGTCGAGAGAATTTCAACTCCAGCTGCGTGTAACGCTGTTCCAACTTCAACCAGTCGTTCTTTGTCATAAACACTGATGAGGGCTCTACGAATCGCTTTGTTCATGCGCGCTTTAAGACCCTCGGTAGATAAATAGCAAGTAAAGCCCCGAGACCTAATTGGGTTCCAATAGCTAAAGTGAATTTCCAGGTAGAAACTCCTACTGCAGACATTGCATCTGTAATAAGTGCTCCACTACCTGAGTAGCCAACGAATGCTGCAAGCAGCACGGCAACAATCAAACTCTGCACCAGAACGCGTTGATTCAGTGAAATTGTCCATGTCACTAAAAGCGCTCCGGCTGCCACAATAAAGAGGATTCCAACTAATGAAATCAAAGATTTATTCTCAGGTAATGCTCCTAATAATGGCATTGCCGGAATCTTGTTTAATCTAAATGAGGTTGGCGATACAAGGGTTCCAGATCCAACTGCAAAACCTACCCCTGAAAAGTAAGCCAGGGTTGAAACAATCGCATTGGGGATATACAAAATGTTAAGAAGGAGCAACAGGATTCCACCAAAGATTCCTGGCTGCAAAACAGTAGTTAAATTCTTCACCATTGAGATGTTCAGAAGCAGCAAGATTCCAAAGACAATCGCTGAAACACCTAGTAGCAGAGCGATGATGCGTGAACCATAAAGAAATCCTTGGCCTAATGCGACACGTCTTCCAACAGTTGCAGCACACAGCAAGGTGAATGGAAGCACATAAATAAGTGCGAAGTACCAAACAGGTCGAATTGATTCGGTCTTGGAAAAGAATGAGGCAGCTAAGGCGAAAAGTGTGTAACCAAGAGCAAAGACTGTTCGAGCTGGCGCAACTAATGATGAATCATTATCTAAACGTTCAATCGTGCGTGCAACGCCGCTACGAATAGCCAGAATAGGAAAAATCAAGGCTCCTAGCGGCAGGTATGACAGGTGTCCCGCTAAACCAGATGGTGGAAGGGAAAGATCAAAGGGAATTGAATGTGCACCGATCCAGATCCACAACGCTGCACGTAATGGATCTCCGGTATTTCCTGTTGCGCTACCCGCAGTTGCCCACGCAAGTAGTGCAATAAAAGATGTTGGAAGTAAAAGCCAAGCAACGCTGCGCAAGACTTGGGGCAATGCAGCTCCAAGTACTCGCGACATCATTGTTATCGACCCATTATTGCGCGTAACAAACGCGCGGTTTCGCTAGGTGTTTGACCGACCTTAACTCCAGCGGCTTCCAATGCATCTTTCTTGCCTTGTGCTGTTCCTGATGATCCCGAAACAATCGCACCAGCATGGCCCATTGTCTTTCCTTCTGGAGCTGTAAACCCAGCAACATAACCAACAACTGGCTTAGTTACATACTCTGCAATAAAAGCAGCTGCACGCTCTTCAGCATCTCCACCGATTTCACCGATCATTACGATCGCTGTTGTCTCTGGATCATCCTGGAATGCGCGAAGGCAATCGATGTGTGTTGTTCCAATAACTGGATCTCCACCAATACCAACCGCTGTGCTAAATCCAATGTCACGAAGCTCGTACATCATTTGATAAGTAAGAGTTCCAGACTTTGAAACCAATCCAATTGGACCAGAGCCGGTGATATCTGAAGGAATGATTCCAACATTTGATTTTCCTGGGCTGATCAAACCTGGGCAGTTTGGCCCGATAATCTGAGTTGTTCCCTTTGTCTGCGCATATGTGTAGAAGCTTGCAGAGTCATGAACCGGAATACCTTCAGTAATAACAACCACTAGTGGCATTGCTGCATCGATTGCATCGATAACCGCAGCCTTTGCGAACTTAGGTGGAACGAAAACTACTGAAACATTTGCTCCAGTTGCTGACATTGCTTCAGCAACGGTGTTGAAAACAGGAAGTTGGTGACCATCGATATCAACGACCTGTCCACCCTTACCTGGTGTTACTCCACCGACAACCTTTGTACCTGAGGCCAACATACGACGGGTGTGCTTGGTTCCTTCAGAACCAGTCATTCCCTGAACAATTACCTTGCTTGCATCATTGATGAAAATAGACATTACTTCGCCGCCAATTCTGCAGCGCGATTTGCTGCTCCATCCATTGTGTCTGCCTGCTCAACCAGTGGGTGTGCAGCCTTTGCCAAGATTGCTCGTCCTTCAACAACATTGTTTCCATCGAGGCGCACCACGATTGGCTTTGTCGCCTTAGGGCCAAGTAATTCAAGGGCTTGAACAATGCCGTTTGCAACAGCATCACATGCGGTGATTCCACCAAATACATTTACAAAAACACTCTTCACATCTTTGTCACCGAGAATGATCGAGAGACCATCAGCCATGATTTGAGCAGATGCTCCACCACCGATATCGAGGAAGTTAGCTGGACGAACTCCGCCATGCTTTTCTCCGGCGTAAGCGACGACATCGAGGGTGCTCATTACAAGACCAGCACCATTGCCGATGATTCCTACTTCACCTTCAAGCTTGACGTAGTTAAGTCCCTTTTCCTTTGCTGCAGCTTCCAATGGATTTTCTGCAGCTTGATCAACTAGCGCTTCATGATCTGGTTGACGGAAATCAGCGTTGTCATCAAGAGTTACCTTGCCATCGAGTGCGATAACTTTGCCATCCTTGGTCTTAACCAATGGGTTAACTTCAACAAGGGTTGCATCTTCGCCCTGGAAAACATCCCAGAGCTTTAAGAGAACATCGGCAACTTGGTCTGCAACATCTGCTGGGAACTGCGCAGCTGCAACGATCTCCTTCGCCTTTGCAAGTGAGATTCCATCAACTGCAGATACAGGAATCTTCGCTAGCTTTTCTGGCGCAGTGTGTGCAACCTCTTCAATATCCATTCCACCTGAAACAGATGCCATAACTAAAAATGTGCGGTTTGAACGATCGAGCAAAATTGCTAAGTAGTACTCAGATTCAATTGGTGCAGCTGCAGCGATCATCACTGTGTGAACTGTGTGACCCTTGATATCCATTCCAAGAATTGCGCCAGCTTTTTCACGAGCATCCTGTGGGTTCTCTGCGAGCTTTACGCCGCCAGCCTTTCCACGTCCTCCAACTTTGACCTGTGCCTTAACGACAACCTTTCCGCCAATAGTTGCTGCAGCTTTCTCTGCCTCATCCGCGGTTGTTGCAACGCTTGCGGCTAATACAGGTACGCCATGCTTTTCAAAGATGTCTCGGGCTTGGTATTCAAAGAGATCCACTGGGGTTCCAATCAGTTCAGTTCTGATGCGCTAATGGGGGTAATCCTAGAGCTTCTCTACGGGTGCATAACGCAGCAGCAAACGCTTCTCGCCATATTGGCCGAAGTTAATTGTCGCCTCAGCCTTATCTCCCGCCCCTGCCACCGAAACAACGGTGCCTAAACCAAATGTGTCATGTGACACACGCTCCCCAACCGCTAGCTCCATGGCAACGCTCTTCTTGCCAGTTGCTCGAGGCGGAGGAGCTGTCACAGTTCTAGATTTTTTCACGAGAGATGGAGAGACAGATGTGCGCGATTGATTTCGCCACTCAATAACATCTTCTGGAATCTCATCTAGGAATCGTGATGGAGGGTTGTAGTTAGGAGCACCCCAAGTAGATCTGTATTCGGCACGTGAAATATAAAGTCGTTGACGTGCGCGAGTTAAACCAACATAAGCAAGGCGACGTTCTTCTTCAATCTCATCTTTTTCTCCCAAGGTACGAGAGTGAGGAAAGATTCCATCCTCCATGCCCGTAAGGAAAACAGTTGGAAACTCAAGACCCTTAGCAGTGTGAAGCGTCATCATGGTTACAACGCCACCATGATCTTCTCCCTCTGGAATCTCATCAGCATCTGCAACTAATGAAACCTTTTCTAAAAATCCTGCAAGTGAGATCTCTTCATCCTCACCTAGCTCTTCAAAGGGTCTTTCTTCATACTCCATTGAAACCGCTACTAACTCCTTAAGGTTTTCAACTCGTACCTCATCCTGCGGATCGGTGCTATCTGCAAGCTCTTTCAATAAACCAGATTGCTCAAGGGCGGCTTCAACAACCACAGATGGCTTGGTTTTTGCTTCGACCAATACCGCTAGTGCGCTGATCATCGAAGTAAATTCATTGATCGCTTGGGCTGCGCGGGACGGTACTGAAGAAATCTCGGCACATCGCAGCAGGCCTTGCCAAAATGAGATGTTGTTATCGCGAGCGTAGAGATCTACATAATCTAGAGATGTATCGCCGATTCCACGTTTAGGTACATTGATGATTCTGCGTAGCGAAATCTCATCCTCCACATTGGCTAACACCCGCAGATAAGCCAGTAGATCCTTAACTTCACGGCGTTCATAGAAGCGAAGTCCCCCAACAACTTTGTACGGAAGCGCGCTTCGCATAAAGACTTCTTCAAAGACACGAGATTGAGCGTTAGTTCGGTAGAAAATTGCTGTGTCTCCAGGTGTTGAGACGCCTTCTCTTTGGAGAGATCTGATCTCATCTGCAATGAAGTTAGCCTCATCATGTTCGCTCTCTGCAACATATCCAACTAAAGGTGCACCCGAACCAGCCTCAGACCATAGGTTCTTCTCTTTGCGACTCTCATTTTGCGTAATAACCGCATTTGCAGCATTAAGAATGTTTTGAGTAGAACGATAATTTTGCTCCAACAGCACCGTTCGAGCATTTGGATAATCCAACTCAAACTGCAAGATATTGCGGATTGTTGCGCCACGGAATCCATAGATCGATTGATCAGCATCTCCCACTACACATAGCTCTGCAGGTGGTTGCCCTTCAAGCTCGGTACCAACTAACTCCTTTACCAGGATGTACTGCGCATGGTTTGTATCTTGATACTCATCAACTAACACATGACGAAACCGTGATCTAAATCGTGCTTTAGCTTCTGGAAAACGTTGTAAGACTTCTACCGTTTTAAGAATCAAATCATCAAAATCCATGGCGTTGGCCCGCATCAAACGTTGCTGATACACCGCATAAACATCGGCAACAACCTGCTCAAATTGATTTGTGGTGGCGTTGAGATAATCCTGCGGGCCTAACAACTCATTCTTTGCATTTGAAATCATCGACTGAAACTGTCGTGCTGGGTAGCGCTTTGGATCAAGGTTGAGCTCTTTAGCCACAATTGTTATAAGTCGCTGCGAATCAGCGGAGTCGTAAATGCTAAATGAGTTGCTGTACCCCAAACGCGTCGCCTCTTGGCGCAGGATACGAACACAAGCAGAGTGAAATGTTGAGACCCACATTGATTTTGCAATTGGTCCTACAAGCTCTGCAACGCGTTCCTTCATCTCGCCCGCTGCTTTATTTGTAAAAGTGATCGCAAGGATTTGATAAGGAGCTACATGTCTGCGTGACATTAAATATGCGATTCGACGTGTTAAAACTCGAGTCTTGCCAGAGCCAGCACCTGCCACCACAAGCAATGGGCCACCTGCATGTGTAACCGCCTCCGCCTGTTGAGGGTTGAGTCCCTCAATGAGTGGATCGATTTCAGACATACCGCTGAGTCTATTAGGCTTCATGCATGGAACCGATTGCAGATACCGAGATCAAGCGAGTCTTGGTCGTTAACGCCCACCCTGATGATTCAGATTTTGGCGCTTCGGGAACCATCGCCCAATGGGTGCAAAAGGGAATTGAAGT
>JBEAVJ010000110.1:0-4038 GCA_041160995.1 Actinomycetota bacterium
TTTCAATTGTATTTAAAGAAAGATTTTCACCACCGCTGATAATCACATCATCAGATCGCCCAATCACAATAACTTTGCCATCGATAATTTCACCTAAGTCATTAGTCTCAAACCAGCCGTCACTTAAATTGAGATTTAGTGCCAGGACCTTGCCGCGAATAAAAATAGAGCCGCCACGAACTTCGAGCTCTACGCCATCAAGAATTTCGCCGTTGTAAACACAACCACCAGATGTTTCGCTCATTCCGTAGGTTGTAACAACCTTTATTCCTGCAGCTGTAGCTTGATTACGAATACCTGCAGAAAGGGCTGCCCCTCCGACTAACACACTCTTTGCACCCTGCAAATGCTTAAGTAGGTGATCATCACCATTTAAAGCACGAAAAAGTTGAGTTGGAACAATTGCGGTGAAATCAACTCGTGGGTATTCGCCAACGTGATTACGAAGATCTACAGGAATAGTTCCTAATTCAAATGCGCGTACAAAAACATTCACCGCTGCAACATGTGTTAGTGGCAAAAGCAGTGACCAGGTATCTCCAGATTTGGCTCCAACAAAAGTGTTTGATGCACGAGCAGATGACAACAGGGCGTTGGATGACAGAGATATTTCCTTAGGCGTTCCTGTTGTTCCAGATGTTCCAATAACTACCGCCGCCTGCGCTGGGGCAAACTCTGAAATGACCTCACCAAATCCAAGGGTGGGTCCATTACCTGCGAGAGCTGCTGTGATGTCCCTCGCTAATTGAGGAAGTTCGCATGCAGGGCTGACCCGCAGAATTTTTCGTTGTGACGAGTTATCCATTGCCGTCGTAGGCTATCGCTAGCAACGACGATGGAGGAAATGTGAGCAAGCCGATCAAGCGCGACGCGAATTTGGTAGCCGAGAGATTCCACAATGGGTGACCGCACCTGGTGGCGAAGATTTCGTAGATATCAAATATCAAATGGGCGATGGAATCGCCAAGATCACCATCAACCGTCCGCAGGTACGTAATGCGTTTCGCCCTCAAACAATTATTGAGTTAATCGAAGCTTTTAATTTGGCGCGCGACAACGAAGAGGTCGGCGTCATTATCTTTACCGGCGAAGGGACAGAAGCCTTTTGTTCAGGCGGTGACATCAGCGTTCGTGGCGACGATGGCTACCTGGGCGAAGACAAGTTGGCCAAAAAAGGAATCGGACGTTTGAATGTTCTAGATCTCCAAGTTCAGATTCGTCGAACACCAAAACCAATCGTTGCGATGGTTGCAGGTTGGGCTATTGGTGGTGGACATGTTCTTCATGTTGTTTGCGATTTAACGATCGCTGCTGACAATGCAAAGTTTGGTCAGACAGGCCCAATGGTTGGATCTTTTGATGGCGGTTATGGTGCTGGTTTATTGGCAGAACATGTCGGACAAAAGAAGGCCCGCGAGATCTGGTTCATGACTCGCGAGTACAGCGCACAAGAGGCTCTCGATATGGGATTGGTAAACACAGTTGTACCTGTTGCAGAGCTAGAAGCTGAAACCGTTTCATGGTGCCGCGAAATGCTACGCAACTCACCAATGGCTTTGCGTTTACTCAAGGCGAGCCTAAACGCTGCGACAGATGGATTAGCTGGAGTTCAACAACTTGCAGGTGATGCAACCCTTTTGTTTTATATGACTGAAGAAGGTCAAGAAGGTCGCGATGCATACCAACAAAAGCGCAAGCCTGATTTCGGAAAATTCCCTAAGCGCCCATAATTTATGGATCAACAACTTCTCGAAACTCTGCGCGTAATCGCGCTGCCTATGAAAACTAATTTTCGTGGCATAAATGTTCGCGAAGTTGCATTGTTTAAGGGTGAATATGGGTGGGGCGAGTTCTCACCATTTCTTGAATACGATGATGCAGAAGCTGCAAACTGGTTAGCAAGTGCAATAGAGGCATCAACAACGCCAAAACCAAAGCTTTATCGCACAACTATTGCGGTCAATGGAACGATTCCTGCGCTCAATGATGCGAAAGAACTAGAAGCCATTGTTGATTCTTACCCTGGAGTTATGAGCTTTAAAGTGAAGGTAGGAAATAACCTTGCTGAAGATTTAGCTCGCATAGCTGTTATTCGCCGACTGCGTCCAGAAGCAAAGATCAGAGTGGATGTAAATGGACTCTGGAGCGTTGATCAGGCGGAAAAGTTTTTAACTTCGGTAGGTGAAATTGAGTATGTTGAACAACCTTGTGCGACTCTGGAAGATTTACGAGAGCTAAAGAAGAGAAGTTCAGTAAAGATTGTCGGAGATGAAATTCTACGCAAAGCTGCTAACCCATTTGATCTTGATTTAGATGGTGCGGTCGATTACTTAATGCTTAAAGTCCAACCTCTAGGTGGAATCAAGAGAGCCCATGCGCTGGCCGATCATCACAAACTTCCAGTTGTGGTTTCCAGTGCTTTAGAAAGTGCTGTTGGCATCAATTACGGTTTGGCACTTGCTGCCTCTTTTGCAGAAATGAACTTTGATTGCGGATTAGGTACCGGCTCTTTGCTGGCTAAGGATGTGTCTACGCTGCCAATCACTGGTGGAAAGATTGAAATTACAGAGTTTGAGCCGCAGTTGGCTGGATTAGAGGTGGCACCAGATCGCTTCGAATGGTGGAAGAATCGGATTATGAGAACCGCGGAGCTGTTGAAGTGAATAACTCAACCTCGCTAGCACGTGTTGTGGTTGGCCAGATAATTGAATCTGGAGTTACCGATGTAGTTATCTCACCGGGATCACGCAACGCACCTCTGTCACTTGCATTTTTTGCAGCAGCAGAACGCAATTTAATAAAGATTCATGTTCGGATAGATGAACGAACAGCAGCGTTTTTTGCACTAGGAGTTATCAAAGCAACAGGCAGACCTGTGGCGATTGTTTGCACAAGCGGAACCGCTGTCGCTAACTATCACCCAGCTGTTCTTGAAGCACACCATACAAATGCGCCATTGCTTGTGCTCACCGCAGACCGCCCGGCGATGTTGCGTAAGACAGGTGCAAATCAAACAACTGAACAAGCCCGCATCTTTGGAAAGGCTGTTCGTTACTTTGCAGATATTGATGGCCCTGTTTATCCCATGGAGTTACCTCTAGATAGCTTGAGAATGGGGCCAGTTCACCTCAACCTTCAATTTGATGAACCTTTACTGCCCGATGATTCCTCTGACTGGGTTTCTGAGATCTCTGTTGCCCCAAAGAGTTTTGTTAACCGAAGTAAATCCGGAACCTTGCGCTTAGTGGGTGCTCGCGGAGTCGTAGTTATTGGTCATGATCGAGGTGGATTGTCTGTTGAGGAGATAAGTAAATTTACAAAGGTTCTTGGCTGGCCCGTCATTGCTGAAGATCCTTTGTCATTTCCTGATGCAGTGGCGCATGCATCAATCTTCTTAACCTCACAAGAGATCAGAAGTACTTTAATTCCTCAATCTGTTTTGGTTATTGGCCGAACAACACTTTCTCGTTCCATTAATGCCTTTATCAAATCAAGCCCAATTCAGTACGTTGTGGATCCACGTACAGCAACGGTGGATACAGATCGCCAAGCTGATCGAGTCTTCACCTCACTTCCTGATCTGCAAGGCGTGATTCAATCTGATGATTGGATTGCAACTTGGAACAAGGTTGCTGAAAGAACTAAGAAGCTAGTTGCATCCCTTGATGGTTGGAATGAAGCGGTTATTGCCCGCACAATTGCGGCAGCAATTCCTAATGACACAGCATTCTTTGTCTCATCATCACGGCCAATTCGCGATCTAGAAGGCTTTGCCCTGCCGCGCGGTGGGGTTGTTACCTATGCCAATAGAGGTTTAGCTGGCATTGATGGAAATATCTCTACCGCTCTTGGAATTGCTTATGCTCACAAATCAACAATCGCCGTTCTCGGTGATCTTTCATTTTTATATGACTTAACTGGTTTGATCAATAAAGAAGAGATTAACTGTAGATTTGTTGTGATTAACAATGATGGTGGTGGAATCTTTTCAACACTTCCTCAAAGAGGTTCACATGGTTTTGAAACTGTCTTTGGAAC
>JBEAVJ010000111.1:0-5010 GCA_041160995.1 Actinomycetota bacterium
CGCCGAGTGCGACGATACGCAATCCGCCATCAACTAGTGCGGGCGGTGTACTTAGATTTGGATGTGGATGATTCATTAGTTAACTGCGACGCCACCAGCGCGCAGATCTTCGCGCAACTGCGCTATCTGAGCATCTGTTGCATCGACGAGTGGAAGACGAGTGTGGCCACCTGGAAGGCCCATGAGAGTGAGTGCAGCTTTAGTTAAAATCGCACCTTGCGTGCGGAAAGTTCCTGTGTAAACAGGCAAAAGCTTTTGGTGGATCTCTAATGCACGAGCGGAGTTTCCAGCAAACCAGGCATCGAGAAGTTCGCGCAGATCTCTACCAACTGTATGACCACACACTGAAACAAATCCAACGGCACCTACAGATAACAGTGGGAGGTTGAGAATGTCATCACCAGAGTAAATTGGAATTCCACAACGCTTAATTACCCATGATGTTGAAGCAACATCTCCCTTTGCATCCTTCAAGGCAACGATGCGTGGGTGTTCAGAGAGACGAACGATTGTGTCTGGCTCAATAGGAACTCCGGTGCGACCAGGAATGTCGTACATCATCATAGGAAGATCGGTTGCATCGGCAACGGCACGGAAGTGCGCTTCAATTCCAGCTTGTGGCGGCTTGTTGTAATAAGGAGTAACTACAAGCAATCCATCTGCACCCGCTTTTTCGGTGCGCTTTGCCTGATTAATCGAATACTCAGTTTCGTTGTCACCAGCGCCAGATAAAACTTTGATTGTTGGGCCCACGGTATTTCGAACTACTCGAATGATCTCCTCTTTTTCAGAGGACTTGGTAGTTGGAGCTTCACCAGTTGTTCCATTGACGACAATTCCATCATGCCCAGTTGACACTAAATGGGCTGCAATAGTTTCAATCCCCGCCCAATCAATCGCCCCATCTTTTGTGAAGGGAGTGACCATCGCCGTCAGAAGACGTCCAAATGGAGCAGGCGTTGTCATGTGGTGAACTCTACCCGTATTAAGGGGCGATTCGTCCAGACTTTTCAAAGGCTCCGTATGTAAGTGGCATCAATTTCGCAAATTCTGCTTCCATTTTCTCGGCAACCATCTCAATTTCGCGCTGAGGGTAGCTTGGAAAATGTGAGCCTTCACGGGCTGTTCGAAGGGATAAAAAGTTCATCAATGCGCGGGCATTCATCGTCACATACATCGATGAATATGTTGCTACCGGAAGAACCGCTCGAGCGACTTCACGTGCAACGCCGGCATCCAACATTTTTTTGTAGCTGTCGTATGCGGCGATGTATGCAACCTTCATTGATTCAACAGTGACATCGAACTGTTCTTTCGTGCCATCTACAAATGTATATGCACCAGTTTTTCCAACCTGAATCAACTTTCGCTCAGCAGATGGAATATAAAACACCGGCTTGAGTTCACGGTAACGTCCGCTCTCTTCATTGTAAGAAGCGATTCGGTGACGCATGAATTCACGGAAGACAAAGATTGGTGCTGATACAAAAAATGTCATTGAGGTGTGCTCAAAAGGTGAACCGTGACGTTCGCGAGCAAGGTAGTTAATCAATCCGGCAGAACGAGCTGGATCTTCACCAATCTCATCCATTGATTGTTCTCCAGCGGTGGACACACGTGCTGCCCAAATTACATCGGCATCACTAGCACTGGATTTAACTAACTCAACTGTTACATCATCGCGGTAAATAATCTCTTCACTCATGGTCGCACCCTATCTATGCGCCCCTATCGACTCTCGGATTTATACGGCACAATAGGCGCGTGTCCACAGTTGCCTCCACCACTTTCCGACAGTTGCCTCCACCACTTTCCGAGACTCCATGAGTGTTTCCATCACGGTGGGGGCCTACGGAGTGGCTTTTGGGGCTGCTGCCGTTGCCAATGGTTTCACCGTTGTTCAAGCATGTCTCTTATCACTGCTGACATTTTCAGGAGCATCTCAGTTTGCAGTCATTGGGGTTATTGGTGCAGGTGGATCGGCCATTAGTGCAATTGCAACGGCATCATTACTAGGAGTTCGAAACGCTTTATATGGCGTGATCATGGCTCCTCGTTTGCAGGTAAAGGGTTTAAAGCGAGTTGTAGCTGCTCAAATAACAATCGATGAATCAACTGGTGTCGCACTTGGGCAAGAGCCACGTGGAATCGAAGCGATGCGTAAGGGTTTTTGGTACACAGGTATCGGTGTATTTGTGTTCTGGAATCTCTTCACTCTTGCAGGAGCACTTGGCGCACAAGCCATGGGAGATATTCGCGCCTTTGGATTAGATTCCGCTGTTCCTGCCGCATTTTTAGGTCTTGTTTGGCCACGATTGACCGGAAATTTTGAACGCGGACTTGCCATTGGTTGCGCACTCTTTGCGGTAGCAATGACACCGATACTTCCAGCAGGTTTGCCAATCATTGCAACCGCCTTTATTGCAATCGCAGTTGGGTTGAAGCGATGACAATATTCTGGGTGGCAACTCTGGGAACCAGCCTTGTTGCATTTCTACTGAAGTACTCAGGGCATTCAGTTCCGGAACGCTGGCTTTCGCACCCGAAAATTCAGCGAATTAACGCTCTCATTCCGATCGCACTTCTCAGCGCGCTGGTCGCGGTGCAGAGCTTTTCAGAAAAATCCGAACTCATGATTGATCAACGTTTAGTTGGATTAACGGTTGCAATCATTGCACTGATTCTAAAGGCGCCTTTCCCAATTGTGGTGCTCTCCGCAGCGATTTCATCTGCTGCGGTCTACAACTGGTTTTAGATAATTCCTAAAGCTTGAAGCTTGGCCTTCAGATCATTATCAGATGGTTCAGTTAGATGAGTTCCATCAGAGAAGACAATTACTGGAATTGACTTTGCTCCACCATTAATTTCGATTACCTTGTCTGCAGCGGTTACATCTGCATCGGTATCAATTTTTGTGTACTCAACATTGAGCTCATTTAATAGTCGCTCTGAACGACGGCAATCTCCGCACCAATCGGCACCATACATAGTGATTTGATCTTTAGACATTGATTGCTCCTTACATGAACTTGTCGAGGCCATGGGTTAGGCCTGGTGTGTTAACAATTTTGCGTACGCCAAGAATAACTCCTGGCATAAAACCTGCACGGTCAATTGAATCGTGACGAATAGTTAAGGTCTCCCCTAGTCCGCCAAATAAAACCTCTTGGTGGGCCACCAATCCACGTGCACGAACAGAGTGCACTGGAATGCCGCCAACTAATGCACCGCGTGCGCCATCTAGAGCTGTTGTTGTTGCATCTGGCATCGCACCAAGACCTGCCTCTTTACGAGCAGCTGACATCAATTCAGCGGTACGTGCCGCGGTTCCCGATGGAGCATCAACCTTTGCTGGGTGATGTAGTTCGATAATCTCTGCAGATTCAAAGTAACGCGCCGCCTTTGCAGCAAACTCCATCATCAAAACCGCACCGATTGCGAAATTAGGTGCGATGAGAACACCAACTGATGGATTTTGTGCCAACCAGCCCTTTACCGTCGCTAGTTTGGCATCATCAAAACCTGTTGTACCTACAACAACATTCATTCCGTTATCAATCAGAAATTCAAGATTTGCCATCACGCTATCTGGAGTCGTGAAATCAACAACTACGTGTGCGGCAGAGCCTTTGAGTTGTTCTAGTGAATCGCCCATATCGAGAGCTGCAACGAGTGCGAGACCTTCTGCTGCTTCAACAGCTTTAACTACTTCAGAGCCCATTCGACCACGAGCACCTAAGACGGCAACATTGATCATTTACTTAACACCTTCTCAAACTTTGACTCTGATTTGAATGGACCAACAAGAGCAAGGGTAGGCGTTTTAGTCAGAAAGGCGCTAGCAATTTCCTTAATGTCTGTGGCGTTTACGCGTGAGATCGCCTTAAGAATCTCATCAAAATCCATGACATGTCCGTAGACAATCTCGTTTTTGCCGATTCGGCTCATGCGAGAACCTGAATCCTCTTGGCTGAGAACTAATGAGCCACGAACCGCACCCTTAGCCCGCTCAATCTCTTCATGCGACATTCCATTATCTGCAACATCAGCTAAAACTTCACGAATGATTTCAACGACCTCTATCGCCTTTGCTGGATTACATCCTGCGTAGAAACCAATTTGTCCGCTACCTGCAAACTGTTGTGCGTAGGCATAAACAGAGTAAGCAAGTCCGCGTTTTTCACGGATCTCTTGGAACAAGCGAGATGACATTCCCCCACCAAGTGCAGATGCCAAAATTCCCATCGCAAAGCGACGATCATCATGACGAGCAACACCCTCCATGCCGTAAAACATGTGTGCTTGTTCCGTTGGACGTGAAATAAGGCCAACGGAGCGTTGAGGGCTCTTGCGTACCAGAGTGTTTGGACGAATAACTGGAGCACCGGTTACATCCAAGAAACCATCCTGAGAAAGTGCGGCCTCCACCATTGCAACAACTTTTTTGTGCTTAATGTTTCCGGCAACAGCTACTACCAAATCTTGGGGCAGGTAACGCTTCTTGTAATAGTTGAAAACAGCGTTACGAGACATGTTGTTGATGGAATCGATTGTGCCAAGAATTGGGCGACCCAATGGAGTATCCCCGTAATAAGTTTCAGCGTATAAATCATGAACTAAGTCGCTGGGATCATCATCGCGCATTGCAATCTCTTCAAGCACAACCTTGCGCTCTGCATCGACATCTAGGGCGGTAACCACTGACGATGTGATTAAATCTGAAACAACATCTATAGCCATTGGTAAATCTGTATCGATCACACGTGCGTAAAAGCAGGTGTACTCCTTACTTGTAAAAGCATTCATCTCGCCACCAACAGATTCAATGGAGGCGGAAATCTCTAAAGCATTTCTTCGCTTAGTTCCCTTGAACAGTAAATGCTCTAGAAAGTGAGAAGCCCCAGCAACGGCCGGGGTTTCATCACGAGAACCAACATTTACCCAGATACCAATCGCGGCGCTGCGTACCGAAGGAACTTCTTCAGTAACGATACGCAGACCGCTAGGTAA
>JBEAVJ010000112.1:0-3208 GCA_041160995.1 Actinomycetota bacterium
GTCGGCAACTCGAACATCATCAAGTCCGCTTCGTAGCTTTTCAGCACGGCGCAACATGCCTTGGGCCGCGGTTGCCTTTGATGCCTTGGCACGCATCTTTTCGCCCTGCTTCTGCAAAATCTCGGCGCGCTTTTCTGCGTTAGCGCGTTCCTTCTTACGACGGTGTTCGTCCTGCTCGCGCTGCAACAGGTAAGCCTTCCAACCAAGGTTGTACACATCGATGCAGTTACGGTTGGCATCTAAGTAGAAAACCTTGTTAACGACGGTTTCAATCAAGTTCACATCGTGAGAAATGATGACCAAGCCACCTGAATACTTAGATAAAAATTCGCGCAGCCACATAATGGAATCAGCATCCAAGTGGTTAGTTGGCTCATCTAGCAAAAGAGTTTCAGCACCACTAAAAAGGATGCGCGCTAATTCGATACGACGGCGTTGACCACCTGAAAGTGTTGCTAGTTCATTTGCAAAGACCGCTTCGGATACTCCCAGAGATGTTGCAATCGCTTCCGCTTCAGCAGTTGCTGCATAACCACCGGCGGCAGAAAATTCAGCTTCAACGCGGGTGTAGCGATCCATTGCTTTTTCTAACGCTTCACCTTGGGCCGTAGCCATCTCTTCTTCAACAGATCTCATGCGAGATGCAATCTGATCTAGATCACGCGCAGAAAGAATGCGATCAATCACTGTTCCCGGCTCATCACCGGTACGTGGATCCTGCGGCAGGTAACCAATTTTTCCGGTGCGATTTACTGCGCCACCTGCTGGCATAGTTTCACCAGCTAGAACCTTTGCAAGAGTTGATTTACCAGCACCGTTTCGACCAACAAAACCAATACGGTCACCGCTGTTAATACGAACAGTCACACCTTTAACAAGAAGGCGAGCACCTGCACGTAATTCGAGCGCTTGGGTTGAAATCACACCGAACTCTATCGGGAGAGTTTAAGCAGCACCAATTCGCGTGCGACGAGGTGTTGCATATGACTTACCAACGGCAGTTAACTCATCAGAAACCTGTGCCTTGATCGCATCCTCGCTCTTGAGCAACTTAGTGAGCTCTGCAATTGTGCTCTTGAGTTCCTTTTGCTCAGTTTCGAGTTCAATCTTGCTCATCTTGGTCAAGCGACGAAGCGGCATATCCAAGATGTAGGTTGCTTGCTCATCATTGAGTTTAAAGTCCTTGATCAACTTATCTTTTGCAGCTGCTGCATCATCGCTGCCGCGAATAATCTTGATGACCTTATCGATATCAATGATTGCCTTGAGTAATCCATCAACTAATCCAAGACGAGCCTCAGCCTTAGCCTTACGGAACTCTGAACGGCGACGAACAACTTCGATGCGGTGATCGATGAATACTCGCAGAAGCTCCTTCAAACCAAGGGTTTGTGGGCGACCCTTCACCAATGCAACAGCGTTAATTGCAAATGCATCCTCCATTGGAGTCAATGCGTAAAGCTTTTCTAGAACCTCTTCAGGCTCAAATCCATTTTTGATCTCGATGACAACATTGGTACCTGTCTGGCCATCTGAAAGATCAACGATGTCACTGATTCCCTGAATCTTCTTCGCCTTAACAAGGGCTGCAATACGTTCAACAACCTTTTCAGGTCCGATTGTGTACGGAAGCTCCTTGATGACGATACCCATCTTGCGAGATGTGACCTTTTCAATCTCAACTGTTGCGCGAACCTTGAAGGATCCCTTACCTGTTGAGTACGCCTCGCGAACACCATCGAGGCCAACGATCTCGCCACCTGTTGGGAAATCTGGACCAGGAACAAACTTCATCAGCTGCTTAACAGTTGCCGATGGGTTTTCGATAAGAAACTTAGTTGCTGCGATTACTTCACTTATGTTGTGTGGTGCCATATTTGTTGCCATACCGACAGCAATTCCAGAGCCACCATTTACAAGAAGGTTTGGATATGCAGCTGGTAAAACAATTGGCTCAGACAACTGACCATCGTAGTTAGGACCAAAATCAACGGTGTCTTCATCGGCTTCGGCAACCATTGACATTGCAGCTGGTGCTAAACGTGCCTCGGTGTATCGCATCGCTGCAGGACCTGCATCGAGTGATCCAAAGTTTCCATGACCATCAATTAATGGCAATCCCATTGAGAAACTCTGCGCCATACGTACTAATGCATCGTAAATTGCGCCATCTCCGTGAGGGTGCAACTTACCCATAACCTCACCAACAACACGTGCGCTCTTTACATGTCCGCGCTCTGGGCGAAGACCCATATCTGCCATCTGATGAAGGATGCGACGGTGAACAGGTTTTAATCCATCACGTGCATCAGGAAGTGCGCGTGAGTAAATAACTGAGTACGCGTATTCGAGAAAAGATTCTGAAACCTCTTTGGAAACATCGATGTCAACGATCTTTCCTGGGTACTCGCCGGGCTTTGGTCCAGCAGGTTTCTTGCCCTTAGCCGCAGATTTCGCGGGAGTCTTCGCAGTTGCCATTGGGGCATTCTGCCAAGAGTCAGCCTTAATTTAGGGGAGGGCGCGCCCCAACTGATGAAACACACTTTGCTGCCAATGCAGCTCCGGCGGAAAGTGCTTGAGTTAAATCACTTGTTTCCAGCCACTTTGGAATAAATCCAGCAGCAAAGGAGTCACCAGCACCTGTTGTGTCGACAACATTGGTTGTAACTGCAGAGACCTTGGCTTTTTCACTTCCATTGATCGCCATTGCACCCTTTGAACCCAACTTGATTACTACCAAAGGTGTGTACTTCGAGAGATTTTCTTCGGCGGTCTCAACATCATTTGAATCTCCAAGATAGAGAGCCTCTTCGCTATTGAGCAAAATTCCATCCATCAAAGCAACCCATGACAAAACCTCTTCGCGGCTAACAATCTTCATTGCACCAGTTGTCGTTGGGTCAAAGTAGATCGGCTTTCCTGCGGCCTTAATCTTCTTGATCATTGCAAGAACCGCGTCGCGACTACGGAAATCAAGTAGCGCATAGCCAGATAGATACACACCATCGATGTCATCTAAGGATGGAAGATCAGATGGTTCTAAATCTGCGTTTGCTCCATTGTCTGGAAACATTGTGCGTTCGCCATTTGCATCTACAAGGATTACAACGACACCTGTTGGTCGTCCACTGTGCATCAGATTAAGGTGCTCTACGCCGTATTTATCTAGATCAGAGATCAGCGCAAAACCAACAGGATCATTACCTGT
>JBEAVJ010000016.1:0-9423 GCA_041160995.1 Actinomycetota bacterium
AGCATCCAATGATTTTTGGCGGATATCTGCAATGAAATCTTCTACAACGGAGAGCGCAACATCTGATTCAAGGAGAGCCTGACGAATCTCCTGGCAGGTGGTCTCAATATCTGAGGTTGAGATCTTTCCCTTGGAACGCAGGGAGGAGAAAGCTCCACTAAAGCGCGAGGTGAGTGACTCAAACATAAGGAGGGAAGACTACTTCAAGGCCTGCTTAAGATGCGAAGCGACCTCGGTTGCGCGCTCAGAAGATAGTGGTCCACCTGTTAACTCGGTGAGATACAAGGTATCGATCGCTTCTGCTCCAAGGGTTGTGACGATTGCCGATCGAATATCTATCTTGGATTGAGTTATCGCAGCTCCAATTCTAAAGAGCAAACCTGGTCTGTCATGGCTTCGCACTTCGATCACCGTTGCATCTGTGGCCGCATCAGCAAAGATTTCTACCTGCGGATCTGGCACGGGAATAGATGGAATAGATGCATAGGCAGCCGCCCGCGCAAAGAGTTTTTCCTCAACATCTTTTGAGTCAACCACTGCCGCCGCAATCAATTCATGCAACTTCGTGGCACTTATTTCTGGAGCATGCGGCTCTGGGGTCACGATCCAATACATAACCGCAGAATTTCCTATGGTTTTGGTCCGTGCAGATTTAACATCTAGCCGAGAAATATTGAACACTCCTGCAACAATCGACAAAAGCCCCGGCTTATCGGGTGAGATAACTTCGACCGCATAACCACTTGAATGCTCCTCCAGGGTAACTCGCAGCTGCCCCTTTTCCGCTGCAGCTCTCTGCTCATTACTTACCTCTGGTTGTTGTGCAACTTCAGCTCCAGCCATAGCTCTCTTTACTCTTTGCACTAAGTCATTGACCAGAGCGGCTTTCCAATCACTCCACCCGGCACTTCCGGTTGCCTCACCATCGGCGATACTCAAGGCGTGCAAGAGCTCTAAGGTATTTACATCAGGAATAACCGCAACAATTGATTGAATCGTTGCTGGATCATCTAAATCACGTCTTGTTGCCGTTGATGAAAGCAAAAGATGATGCAGCACTAAGTTTTTTAGGATTTCAATCTCTTGGGCATCAAATCCAATTCGCCGCGCAATTGGCTCAATCAATCGAACGCCCCGTACCGAGTGATCCTCCTGGGCCCCTTTTCCAATGTCATGGAAGAGCGCTGCAAAAAGGAGCAAATCAGGGCGTTGAACCTTTCGCGTCAGTTTTGCCGCATGAACAGCTGTCTCAACCATGTGGCGATCGACTGTGTGGCGATGCAATGCATTACGTTGCGGAAGAGAACGAACACTCATCCATTCTGGAATCCATTCAAAGATAATCTCTTCTTGATCCAGTGACTCGAAGACTCCCACCATTGTTTCGCCTGCACCGATAAGAGAAATCAGTAGCTCACGTGCTTCGCGAGGCCATGGAGTAGGTAATTTGCCTTGACCTGTCTTTAACTTTTCAGCTAACTCTGTACAGGTATCAAGAGACAGCGGCAGACCCAATTGCGCTGCTGTTGCAGCGGCGCGCAACCCGACGACCGGGTCATCATCGAGTGAGGTGAAGGGGTCAATCACGATCTCTCGATTTGATGCGCTTACATTTTTAGCAACGGTAGCAACTCGAGGTCTCTTCAAAATTCGACCCAAACCATCTTTGCCTTTATGTTCCAGTGAGTGCCATGTGTAATCGAGCAGATAATCAACAGAACGCGCAGCGCGTGCAACATCACTCATCATCGCATCAGCATCGGGATAGTTTAAGAGCTTTGCTACCTTGTCCTGCTCTTGGAAAAGTAAACGATCCTTTCCGCGACCACTTGCAATGTGTAAGGATTCGCGAACATTGTTAAGGGTGCCCTCCGCCCAGCTGATTTTTTCGAGCGGAACGGTTACCGCTGCTGACAAGGAAATGGCACGGAGTGCTTGAATGTCGCGCAATCCACCACGGGCTTCCTTGAGATCTGGCTCCAATAAATACGCTAATTCACCAGAACGAGCGTGACGCACCTGCAAACTCTTGTGTAAATCTGCGAGATTTTCCTTGGCATTTTTACGCCAAAACTCAATTGCATCTAACTGAACCGCTGCGACTAAATCTGCATTGCCTGCAATCAATCGAATATCTAATAACCCTGTTGCAACTCGCAAATCTGTTGAGGCTGCCTCGCGAGTTTCGCTGCGTGTTCGTACCGAGTGATCAACGCTCTTTTTATCCCATAACGGGTACAAAACCTCATTGACGAAAGCCTTTAAATCCTCTGCTGAAACTCTTCCTGAATGGAGAAACAAAATATCTAAATCTGATCCAGGAGATAGCTCGCCGCGGCCGTATCCTCCGACCGCGGCGAGTGCTATTTCTTTACCCGAAATCTTTCCTCCATGTGCCTGTGCGGCAGCTAGGAAGAGTTGCGACAAAAAGCGATCGCTCTCGTTCGATCTCTCTCGTCTTTCTCGGGTACTCATAGATGTGAGTCTAGATTGCGTCTACGCCGCGTTCTCCCGTGCGAACACGAATAACTTGATCAACTGGTGTCGTCCATACCTTTCCATCACCAATTGATCCAGTAGAAGCGGCTTTAACAATGACATCGACCACAGAATCTGCATCTTTGTCATCGACAAGAACTTCTAGACGTACCTTGGGGATTAGATCGACTGTGTACTCAGCACCGCGATATACCTCGGTGTGCCCACCTTGACGACCAAAACCACTAGCTTCAGAAACAGTCATTCCTGTAATTCCTGCACCTTGAAGTGCGTTCTTTACATCTTCTAACTTGAATGGCTTCAAGATTGCTGTAATGAGTTTCATTGTTAAGCCCCCTTCGAAATACCAAAGACGCTGCCCTGGCTATTGTCTGATAGTTCATATGCGCGCTCTGCATGAATCGCGAGGTCAATTCCAGCGATCTCCTGATCATGCGTGATTCGGAAGCCGATCGTGAGATCGATGATCTTTCCGATTATCAAGGTTGCAATGAATGAGTACGCAAGTACCGCTCCAGCACCAATGATCTGCTTGATGAGTTGCTCTGTACCGCCGCCATTGAAGAGACCCACTTCAACGCCAACAAAGCCAATCATTACCGTTCCAACGATTCCACCAACAAGGTGAACCGCGACAACATCAAGTGAATCGTCATATCCGAGCTTGAACTTAAGCCCAACGGAAAGTGCACACAGTGCACCAGCAACCGCTCCGATAATCAATGCACCACTTGCATTTACCGCTGCACATGCAGGAGTAATTGCGACAAGTCCTGCGACAACACCCGAAGCTGCGCCAAGACTTGTAGCGTGACCATCTCGAACCTTTTCTACAAGCAACCAGGCCAGAACCGCTGCCGTTGTTGCACCGATTGTGTTGAGGAGTGCAAGCCCTGCTGTTCCATTTGATGCAACCGCTGAGCCTGCGTTGAAACCAAACCAACCAAACCACAGCAAAGCAGCACCTAGCATTACTAGCGGCAAGCTATGTGGTCGCATTGGAACTTTTCCAAAACCAACACGCTTTCCAAGAATTAATGCAAGCGCTAATCCTGCTGCACCTGCATTGATATGAACCGCAGTTCCTCCCGCAAAGTCGAGAGCACCGAGATCATTTGCGATCCAGCCACCAGTTTTTGCAACAAAGTCATCAAATGCAAATACCCAGTGAGCAACTGGGAAGTAAACAAGTGTTGCCCAGATTCCGGCAAAGACCATCCATGCACCAAACTTTGCACGATCTGCAATTGAACCTGAAATAAGTGCGACGGTTATTGCTGCGAAGATTCCTTGGAATGCGATAAACACTGCCGCTGGAATTGTTCCAATCAGCGCTGCAGAGTTATCAAGTCCATTCAAAAATGTGAATTGACCGATATCTCCAATAAGTCCTCTGCCGCCAACTGAATCTCCGAAAACAAGGGAGAATCCAAATGCAATCCAAAGAACAAACACAACTGCAAGTGCACCAAATGACATCATCATCATGTTAAGAACACTTTTCACGCGAACCATGCCACCGTAAAACAGCGCAAGGCCCGGAATCATAAGAACGACGAGTCCTGTACTAATTAACATCCACGCGGTATCGCCTGAATTAATTACAACTTCCTCCATGAAAGACCACCTAATCTAATTCGAGAAATTCTCGCCTTTGAGATGGGTCAACCTTCTATCTGGGCAGTTACAACGAAGGGATTCCTTGGTTTCAGGTTGGTGACAAAACCAAGGTTTGTGTTACATCTGGGTTACGCCAGAAGCCCGGCTATGTAGCTTTGAGCGTCAAAGGGGGCAAAATCCCCTTCCGACTCTCCTGTACCAATCCATTTAATCGGGATGCCTAACTCCGCCTCAATAGCAAGTGCCACCCCACCTTTTGCGCTTCCATCTAACTTAGTCAGAATTACTCCAGTTACATCAACACTTTCAGTAAAGATCTTTGCTTGTTGCAAACCATTTTGACCAGTTGTTGCATCGATCACGAGTAAAACTTCATTAATCGGAGAAACCTTTTCAACTACCCGCTTTACCTTTGATAGTTCAGCCATTAAATCGCTCTTGTTATGTAGGCGACCCGCTGTATCAATAATGAAAACATCGCTTCGAGAATCCTTGGCATTTTGCGCTCCATCAAATGCAACAGATGCTGGATCTCCATTTTCCTTTCCAGAAACAACTACGACACCAATACGGTCTCCCCATGTTCTGAGTTGATCTACCGCGGCCGCTCTAAAGGTATCCCCCGCTGCTAAGACAACACTTTTTCCACCACGCTTATAGTGCGATGCTAACTTTGCAACTGAGGTTGTCTTACCTGTTCCGTTAACTCCAACGACCATGATGGTTGTAGTTCCATCAACGAGAATTGGTTCATGCGAGCTCTTAGATAAGTTTTGATTCATAATCTCGATCAACGCCTCTTCAGCGTTATCGCTCTTCACCTTCTTGGCAGCTTCCAAAAATTCTTTTGTTAATTTAGGTCCTACATCTGATGACAGCAGCTCTTGTTCTAGTTCTGCCCAATCGGCAGGAGAAAAATCATTTGTGCCCTTTATCTTGGCGATGAACTTACTAAAAAGACCCATCGTGCAACGCCTTAGCTTGCGTCAGATTCGCGCAAGCGTTGTGAAATAACTTCAGTAACGCCATCGCCACGCATCGTTACGCCATACAGAGCATCGGCGATCTCCATGGTGCGCTTTTGGTGAGTGATGATGATCAACTGAGAGCTTTCACGCAGCTCTTCAAGAACACCCAGTAGTCGACCAAGGTTGACATCATCAAGTGCGGCCTCAACCTCATCGAGAACGTAGAAAGGACTTGGTCGTGCCTTGAAGATCGCTACCAACATGGCAACAGCGGTCAAAGACTTTTCTCCACCTGAAAGCAGTGAAAGACGCTTAACGCGCTTGCCTGGTGGACGAGCTTCAACATCAACACCTGTTGTTAATGGGTTGTCTGGGTCGGTCAAGATTAAGCGGCCATCTCCACCAGGGAACAATCGTGAAAAGATCTCTTCGAAGTGCTTAGCGGTCTCTTCATACGCTTCCATAAAGATCGATTGAACTCGGTCATCAACCTCTTTAACAATATCGAGCAGATCCTTCTTTGTATTCTTCAGATCCTCTAGCTGCTCAGCTAAGAACTTCAAACGCTCTTCAAGTGATGTGTACTCTTCAAGAGCAAGCGGATTGATCTTTCCTAGCAGGTTCAGAGAGCGCTCAGCTGAAGCAAGTCGCTTTTCCTGTTGATCTCGACGGTATGGAACCATTTCAGTAGAAATGATCTCTCCATCTTCTGTTTCATGGAATGTTGGCACATCTTTATCAGGGCCATATTCATTCACCAAAGTTGCGGTATCAATACCAAACTCTTCAACTGTTTTTGCCTCAAGGGTCTCAATGCGCAAACGTTGTTCAGCACGTGCAATCTCATCCTTGTGAACACTTGAAGTTAACTGCTCTAGCTGTGAAGCAAGTTCGCGTCCACGTGTACGAACGGTCAATGTCTCGCCATCACGAGCGGCTCGTGACTCTTCTAAACGTCCACGCTCTGTTGCAGCTTTTGCGATGGAACGTTCGATATGAATCAAAACCTCATAAGCCGCTTCTGCAACCGCTTGAGAAATAACAGCTGCTCGTGCTCGGGCACTACGTCGAACAATGGCACGCTCTGATGCATCACGCTCTGATTGCGCTGATTGCTCCAAGGCAAGTGCACGAGCTGCAACCGAATCTACTCGTTCTTCAATTGTGCGTACTGCTAGTCGTGCCTCAACTTCTGAGGTGCGGGCGATAGAAACATTGTTGCGAAGAACTTCGGTACGAGAATGATCAGGCTCTGCTACTTCTCCACGTTGTTGTAGTTGAGATTGCGCGATTCCGATCTCTCCCTCGTCACGTGATTTAGCCGCTGTTGCCTCGCTAATTGAGGTGTTGAGGCGTTCTACTTCGGCCATAGCTGACTTCATGTTTTGACCAGAAACAGCGAGCTGTTCGGTTAATGCTGCAATACGAGCATCTGATTCGTTGAGCTTGGAAAGTGCTGCATCGTAATCGCCCTGACGTGAAGCTACCTCGTTACCTGCTGTTGAGATTTCAAACTTGAGGCGATCGCAGTTGTGGGTGATCTCCTGAAGTTTGGTTTCTAAACCATCAATTAACGCCTTGATTTCAATCAGTGATGATGAAGATTTAGAACCACCGCGTGCGCGATCACGTGAAACGACATCGCCATCACGAGTTACTACCGTGACTGATGGGTGGGATCTCAAAATCGCTTCTGCAGCGTTTGCATTTTCAGCAACAACTGTTGAAGCCAATAGCGATGTAATGAGATCGCCAATAGAAGATGAGCGAATGTGCGCAGAGAGTGGGTTCAAGCCAGATGGAATCGATGAATTCCCACTCTGACCTGGTTCAAAGACCAAGACATCTGCTTGCCCGAGGTTTTCATTTCGCAAAGTTGTAAGGGCGGTAACCGCAGAGGAGAGATCCTTAACAACTACCGCATCAGCCAAAGTTCCCAAGGCTGCTGCAGCTGCAGCTTCCCATCCATTATCAATTTCAATAAGTCCGGCGATACTTCCGAGAATGGAAACTCCACGGGAATCGCGCAGAAGTGCCGAAGCGCCATCTCGTGTTTGCGAGGTTAACTTCATAGCCTCAAGCTTTGATTCAACAGCGTTTCGCTCACGATCGGCGGCGCGCTCAGCATCAATGAGTTCGGTGTGCTTTGCTTTCGAGGCCTCTAATTGAGATTTTGCATTCTCGTACTGTGAGTCAAGTCCAAGCTCTCCAGAATCAGCGCTTGCAATCTCGAGTTCATGAGATGAGTACTCGCGCTTTGCCTGATCTACACGTGCTTGAGCTTCATCACGTGCTTTGGTAAGTCGCTCAATTTCCTCAGCGATCGCCTCGAGGCGTGCATTGAGAGATTTAATGTGGCCTTCTTGTCGCGCAGTTCCTTCACGTGCATCTGCGATAGCACGCATCGCTGCTGCGATTGTGTCCTCATCGCTCTTGAGCGCAGCCTCTGCTTGCGTAAGGGCGGTCGTTGCCTGCGCTAACTGTTGTTGCGATGAAACTACATCTGCTCGAAGTTGTGTTTCCTCTAAGCGAAGGGTGCGTGCTTCGGCATCCAAACTTTCAGGATCGCGGCCCGATGTGCGAGCCTCCTCCGCCTCCTCATTAAGAAAGCGAGAACGTTCCTGAGCAAGACTCTGAGTTCCGCGGAATTTTTCACGTAATGAATTTAAGTTGTAGAAGGTTTCTTGGGCTGCAAGCAACAATGGACCTTCATGCGCTGCTTGCGCATCTAATGCTTCTTCACGTCGTCTGACCGTGTCTAGATCATTTTCAACCGCTGCTCTGCGTTCACGTAAGGCGTTCTCATCTGCAACTTCGAGCTCCAAAGTTTTAGACATAGAAATAAAGTCATCGGCTAGCAGACGAAGCTTTGCATCACGAAGATCTGCTTGGATCGTTGCAGCTTTCTTAGCAACTTCAGCCTGCTTGCCCAAAGGACGAAGTTGGCGACGAAGTTCAACTGTTAAATCCTGAACACGTGCAAGGTTTGCCTGCATTGAATCTAATTTGCGAAGTGCTTTCTCTTTGCGTTTGCGGTGCTTAAGAACTCCAGCTGCTTCTTCGATAAAACCTCTGCGCTCTTCAGGCGTCGCCATCAAAATCGCATCAAGCTGACCTTGTCCAACGATGACATGCATCTCGCGACCAATACCTGAATCGCTGAGTAGCTCTTGAATATCTAACAAACGTGAAGCTTCACCATTTATTTGATACTCGCTTTGTCCATTGCGGAATAAAATTCTTGAGATTGTCACTTCGGTGTAATCAATAGGCAGAGCACCATCAGAGTTATCAATAGTGAGTGAAACCTCTGCGCGCCCAAGCGGTGCACGTCCACTTGTTCCAGCAAAGATGACATCTTCCATCTTGCCGCCGCGAAGTGATTTAGCGCCCTGCTCACCCATAACCCAGGTGAGGGCATCTACAACATTGGATTTACCGGAACCATTAGGACCGACCACGCAGGTGATTCCGGGTTCGAGACGAAGAGTGGTTGCCGAAGCGAAGGACTTAAAGCCCTTGAGCGTCATACTCTTCAAATACACGCGGTAAACCTATCGCCTATTGAGCGTGATTTTGGCGAATTTAGCCTTGCGGATTGGCGGTTTTTAAAGCCTCATATGCAGCGCGGGCGGCGACTTGTTCAGCCTCTCGCTTACTCTTTCCTGTACCTGTACTCAATGCTTGCCCAGCTAACATCGCTACCGCGGTGAAGTTCTTATCGTGATCAGGGCCTTCTTCACTGACAACATATTCAGGCGCACCCTTTCCTAATGAGGCGGCCAACTCCTGCAGCGCCGTCTTTCCATCAAGTCCGGCACCACGCGCTACCGCTGAATCCATTGTTGGGGTTATGAGATCGCGCACAATCTCGGTGCATCGTGCAAAACCAAACTGTAAATAAATAGCGCCAATCAATGCCTCGAGAGCATCTGCTAATAAAGAGTTTTTATCGCGACCATTAGTAACCTCTTCACCTTTTCCAAGGCGGATGTACTGGCCAAGTTGTAAACCGCGAGCAATATCTGCGAGCGCACGCATATTGACTACACCTGAACGCAATGGCGATAAACGGCTCTCATCAAAATCTGGATACCGTTTGTACAGCTCCTCGGTAACAATTAATCCGAGAACGGAATCACCAAGAAATTCAAGACGTTCATTTGTTTCTGAACTTCCCGATTCATATGCAAATGATCGGTGTGTAAAGGCCAACTCAAGCAAAGCTGGATCGAGAGTTACTCCCAGCTGCTCACTGAGCATGGAGCTCAGATCAGACCTCTAATACCTGACGACGGTTGTAAGTACCGCATGTTGGGCAAGCGGTGTGCTGCAA
>JBEAVJ010000113.1:0-4789 GCA_041160995.1 Actinomycetota bacterium
CGTCGGTGTAGGTGTTGGTGTTGGTGTTGGTGTTGGTGTTGGTGTTGCTTGCTTCTTTACTACCGGCTTACCCCAAATTAGTTTCTTGCCAGATTTAACACATGTAAAGATTTTCGCTTGATATGTGACTTTAATTCCAGCTTTTGTGCAACTCTTACCTGAAACCGGTGTAGCTGCAACCGATAAAGGAGTAGCCAGGGCGCTCAGTAAGACCGCGGCTAGAATTACACTTGTCGGCTTTCGCATTGGATGATCGTACGCACTGCTATGAGTAAAACAAGTGAGAGGTAGGGAATTCCTACCTACGACTAAGCGTCGATGTGATCGCGGTCGATCTCCGCATTAGCAATAAACTCCTTGCGTGGTGCAACATCACTACCCATCAACAGTTCAAACATCGCCTCTTGCGTGGTGCAACATCACTACCCATCAACAGTTCAAACATCGCCTCTGATGCCGCTGCATCTGAAACAGTAATACGACGCAAAGTACGAGCATCTGGATCCATAGTGGTTTCACGAAGCTGATCAGCATCCATTTCACCAAGGCCTTTGTAACGCTGAATTGGCTCCTTCCAGCGCTTGCCTTCCTTCTTAAGCTCTGCAGTTACCTTCTTCATCTCATCATCACTGTAGGTGTAGATGTAATTACCCTTCTTGCCTCCCCCGCCAACAACTTCGATGCGGTGTAGCGGTGGAATCGCTGCAAATACCCGGCCTGAATCAATCAGTGGGCGCATGTAGCGATACATCAGGGTAAGAAGCAAGCAACGAATGTGCGCACCATCAACATCAGCATCTGACATCAAGATAATGCGACCGTAACGAGCCTCATCTAATTCAAAGGATTTTCCAGAGCCTGCACCAATTACCTGAATAATCGATCCGCACTCTTTATCTTCAAGCATCTGAGAAAGTGAGGCTTTTTGTACATTCAAAATCTTTCCACGAATAGGCAAGATCGCTTGGAACTCGCTATTGCGGGCGGCCTTGGTTGTTCCAAGTGCCGAGTCACCTTCTACGATAAACAACTCAGTACGTGTTACATCCTCTGAGCGGCAATCTGAGAGCTTTGTAGGAAGCGATGATGACTCAAGTGCGTTCTTGCGACGTTGAAGATCTTTGTGGGCACGAGCGCTAATACGTGTGCGTGATGCCGCAGCAATCTTTTCAAGAACTAGACGACCATTAGCCTTATCGATGCGCTTTGAAGTATTGAAGTACTCCTTCATCTTCTCAGCGACTACGGCAGAAACAATTCGAGTTGCAGCAGCAGTTCCGAGAACTTCCTTAGTCTGACCTTCAAACTGTGGTTCAGACATACGAACAGTTACGACAGCGGTTAATCCTTCAAGAACATCATCTTTAATAACATCGATCTCTTTGTTAGCTAAAGTCTTGGTTGAACGAAGAGCTTCATTGACGACCTTGATCAATGCACGCTCGAAACCTAGAACGTGTGTACCGCCCTTAGGTGTTGCAATGATGTTTACAAATGAACGCTGGGTGGTCTCAAAACCATTGCCCCACTTCATCGCGATATCAACCTCCATATCGCGCTCAACCTCAGTTGAAACCATATGGCCCTTGTCATCAAGAACAGGAACAGTTTCTTGATAGTGACCGGTGCCGTAGATACGAATGACATCGCCAACAGGCTCATCTGGCTGTAGGTAATTACAGTATTCAGTGATTCCGCTCTTATGGAAGAAAGTTTCAGTTGTCTTGGTCTTTGTACGATTGTCATTAACAATCAGAGTTAAACCAGGAACAAGGTATGAGGTCTGTCGCGCACGAGCGTAGATATCCTCAAGATCAAGCTCTGCTTCCTTAAGGAAGATCTGGCGATCACTCCACCACTTAATGCGGGTACCGGTGATCTTTGATGAAATCTTTCCGATTACACGTAAACCTGATTTTGGTTCAAATGGCGCTTTAGGACCATCACCATCAAAGATGCCTGCAGTTCCGCGCTGGAATGACATCCAGTAAATCTTGCCATCACGATCAACTTCAACATCAAGACGAGATGCAAGTGCGTTTACAACTGATGCACCAACACCATGCAAACCACCAGAGGCTGCATATGATCCGCCGCCGAACTTTCCGCCTGCATGCAGTTTGGTGAGAACAACTTCAACGCCTGTTAAACCTGTCTTTGGTTCCTTATCAACTGGAATACCGCGACCATCATCGTGGACTTCAACGGATCCATCAGCTTCAAGATTGATTTCAATTTTCTTACAGTGGCCAGCTAGTGACTCATCTACAGAGTTATCGATGATCTCCCACAGGCAGTGCATGAGGCCACGTGAATCGGTTGAACCGATATACATACCTGGGCGTTTGCGGACCGCATCAAGGCCCTCAAGGACAGCGAGATCTTTTGCGGTATAGCTATCTTGCAAAGGGGTCGCAGTTCCATCTTTCTCGGCCATGGGGCGAAAGATTATCCGTCTCACCCTATTTTTCAGCGTAAGCGCGCCCAAAAAGCTCTCAGATATTGGGATTTGTCGACTCTCAGTGTTAATTCAGCGTTAATTCGTGAAATTAAATGAATATTAACGAGCGGGGAATAAATAAATGTGGTTTCCTGTTCCATAGAAGTACACGGAAACGGAGAGAGAAATGACAGAACAGTTGTTGCTTGAATCAGTACCTCTTAACGCCCTAGATCGTTGCGATCGATGCGGCGCGCAGGCTTATGTCCGTGCAGTGCTTCTCAATGGCGGAGAGCTGATGTTCTGCGCTCACCACGGCAAGGAATACGCTGAAAAGCTAAAGCCTATTGCCGCAAAGATTCAAGATGAATCAGAAAAGCTTATTGAATCTAAGAACTAATCTTTTTTATCGAGAAAGCCCTTATGCGAACCATCGCAGAAGGGCTTTTCTTGTGAATGGCCACAGCCGCAAAACTTTGGATTTTCAATTGTCTCAATGACATTGCCTTCAGAATCAACAATGTCCACCGTTCCAGTTAAACGGATAGATCCGCTCTTTGGATTAATGAAAACCTTTGGGTTATTCACAACTAATTCTTAATCGAGATAGTCGCGAAGAACTTGGCTACGTGATGGGTGGCGAAGCTTAGACATTGTCTTTGACTCAATCTGGCGAATACGTTCACGAGTAACTCCGTAAACCTTTCCGATCTCATCAAGTGTCTTTGGCTGTCCGTCAGTTAAACCAAATCGCATAGCAACAACGCCAGCTTCACGCTCTGACAAGGTGTCTAGAACTGAGTGCAGCTGCTCTTGTAGCAATGTAAATGAAACCGCATCAGCTGGAACAACAGCTTCTGAGTCTTCAATCAAATCACCGAACTCAGAGTCTCCTTCTTCACCTAGTGGTGTGTGAAGTGAGATTGGCTCGCGACCGTACTTCTGAACCTCGACAACCTTTTCAGGTGTCATGTCGAGTTCCTTAGCTAGCTCTTCAGGGGTCGGTTCACGACCAAGATCCTGAAGCATCTGGCGCTGTACACGTGCCAACTTATTAATAACTTCAACCATGTGAACCGGAATACGGATGTGATCGCCTGACGGATCCACCAAGTTGCATATGTCGAGAACTTGTAACCCTTTGTGTAGTCAAACTTCTCAACGGCACGGATCAGACCCAAGTTACCTTCCTGGATCAAGTCCAAGAACAACATTCCGCGACCGGTGTAACGCTTTGCAAGAGAAACAACCAAACGAAGGTTTGCTTCGAGCAGGTGATTCTTCGCGCGCTTTCCATCTTCAACAAGCCATTCAAGTTCACGCTTGTACTTCTTATCTAACTTCTTTTCATGCTTTAACTTCTCTTCAGCAAAAAGACCAACTTCTACGCGTGTAGCGAGCTCTACTTCAAGCTCTGCATTAAGAAGTGCAACGCGGCCGATCTGCTTGAGGTAATCCTTAACAGGGTCTGCTGTTGCTCCAGCTGTCATAACTGTCTGAGCAGGTGCATCATCTTCTTCAGAGGCCTTTAATGTAAATGCATTTTCCTCATTGCCCTGCGTAGCCTCATCAGATGCTAGATCTACGACGCGAGGCTGATTGCCCTTGTCCTCTTCTTCGCTGTCGATAATTTCGACAACTTCCTTAATCAGGGTTTCAACATCTTCAAGCTCAACCTCTTCAAGCTCTACCTCTTCGCCGTCAATCTTTGTAACAATCGCCTTGCCGGTCTTTGTATCAATCTTTGGTGCCGCAACAGCCTTAACCGGTTCAGGCTTTGGAGCAATCAGTTCGTACTCGGCCTTCTTCAGAATTCGTGAAGGTGAACCAAGTCCACTCTTACGTAACTTCTCAATTAATACTGGAACCTCAGCTGCGAGCGCACGTGCCTCATCAACTAGATCCTTGTCAGCCTTTTTTGGAATTCGGTTAATTGAGGTAACGCCACGAGAATCAAGTTCAGCAAGAACCTCATTTTGGCGAAGCACAGCGTTCTTGGCATCAACAATCTGCTGAACATCCTTGGCTGTTAAATCCTTTTTTAATTCAATCTTCTTTGCAGGTGCAGCCTTCTTAACAGGCGCTGCTACTTTCTTCGCGGGAGCTGCTTTTTTCGCCGCCGCCTTTTTTGCTGGAGCGGCTTTCTTCGCAGGTGCAGCTTTTTTAACCGCTGCTTTCTTTGCAGGTGCTGCTTTCTTCGCAGGTGCGGCCTTTTTTACAACAGCCTTCTTAGCTGGTGCTTCTTTCTTGGATGAAGTTTTTGCTTTCACCTTGTTTTTGAGCGCACTAAATACAGCCACAATTGTCCTTTGATTTATTTCAGCGAAGCCGCTGAAGCGATGGCTATAT
>JBEAVJ010000114.1:0-3172 GCA_041160995.1 Actinomycetota bacterium
GGTGAGGCCTGCCCAGCTGAGAATCAAGTAAATATCACCCTATTAGGGGTGATCTGTAGAGGCGATATTAAGCGAAGGTTCCGGTTACCAAGAAATACACTCGGCGGGCAACGGAGACCGCATGGTCTGCATAACGCTCGTAGTAGCGACCCAAAAGGGTCAGATCGATAGCGGTTTCAATACTTAATCCACTGCTCTCGTTAATGATTGTTGAGATTACCTTTTTGTGCAGGTCCTCCATTTCATCATCATCCTTTTCGACCTGCATAGCCATTTCGGTATCGCGGGTCGTAATAACACCTGCCACCATGATCGATAGCTTTTCGGCAACATGGCCCATCTCGGTAAAGGGCAAAAGTAGGGCTTCTGGGATCGCGCGATCTGGGTGGCGCAGGCGTGCAACCTTTGCGATGTGGTGAGCCAAATCGCCCATTCTTTCAAGATCGGCGCTCATACGCATCGCTGTTACCAAGGCACGTAAATCAGATGCAACTGGTTGCTGACGCGCAATGATGTCAATAATTCGTGCATCTAACTCATGTTGGAAATCATCAATATTTACATCTGAAGCGATGACCTCTTCGGCCAAGGCCAAGTCTGCCGACTGAACCGCTTTAGAGGCCTTTACGACGGAGGCGGTCACCATATTTGTTAGGTCTACGAGGGATTGTGAAACGCCATCGAGTTCATCCTGATACGCCGAGCGAATAAGAGCCATGCGCAAAAGGTAGAGGTAGTTGCTGAACATAAGCAAGCCAATTGGTGAACGGAAGGTTAACTCGTGTTTTGTACCGATAGAGTTTCTATATGAGGTTTAAGCGTCAGGCTGATCAATCACCTGCGCCTGCCGGAGTGCCAGATTTGCTCCTCCATACCCTCGAAAACCTTGATGGGGACTCTTTAATTCTCGCCCCGGGTGATGTTGCCTTTTTTAAGACCGCAGGCGTCGATAAATTAGGCCTACTAAAAGATGGACGGCTTGAAAATCCAGAACTTTTAGCAACGGTGCGAGTCGTTAGACGTTCAAATACAAAGCAGACCGGACGTATCGATTTGCCTCGCGGGCCAATCGGTGAAGGTAAGCATGAATTAACTGTCAATGTATTGCCACTTACTGAAAATCAATATGTACTTGTTTTGATTTCTGATGAGAGCGAAGCTCAGAGAATTCATGATGTTCGTCGAGATTTTGTTGCAAATATTTCTCACGAGTTAAAAACTCCGATTGGCGCGCTTTCATTACTCAGCGAGGCGGTTCTCGGTGCTAAAGATGAACCAGAGTCGGTGGTTAAGTTCGCAACACGTATGCAATCTGAAGCAAAGCGACTCACAGATTTAGTTCAGGAAATTATCAATCTTTCACGACTTCAAGATTCAGACCCTTTGCAAGAAGCTCAAGAGGTTTCGGTTTCTTACCTTGTCAAAGAGGCAATAGATCAATCTCAAATCAGCGCTGATAGCCGTGGGATCACAGTTACATACAGTGAGGAATCACCTGCAAATATCTTGGGAGATCGCGACCAACTAACCATGGCGATCCAAAACTTAATTGAAAACGCAATTAACTACTCTCCAGAAAATACAAAAGTTGCCGTCACTAGCCGAATTAAAGATGGAATTGTTGAGATTTCAATTACTGATCAAGGAATTGGAATTCCTGAAGAAGATCTTGCCCGAATTTTCGAACGTTTTTACCGGGTAGATCCTGCACGATCTCGCCAAACCGGCGGCACGGGACTTGGTCTATCTATTGTTAAACACGTTGCCGCCAAACATGGTGGAGATATAAAGGTATGGAGTGCAGAAAATGTGGGAAGTACCTTCACATTTATGTTACCTATTTACACAGAAGCATCGGAGAAAACGCTATGACTCGCATATTGATTGTTGAGGATGAGGCTTCATTCTCAGAGGCACTTGCATTCTTGCTTACAAAAGAGGGATTTGAGATTTCCGTTGCCGAAGATGGACGCCAAGCTTTAGACATCTTTAACGCGCAGGGTGCAGACCTAATCTTGTTAGATTTGATGATTCCTGTTGTGTCAGGTGTTGAAGTTTGTCGCAGCATTAGAACCCAGTCTCAAGTTCCAATCATTATGTTGACGGCAAAGGATGCTGAAATCGACAAGGTTGTGGGTCTAGAACTTGGTGCAGATGATTACGTTACAAAGCCATATTCATCTCGTGAATTAATCGCCCGAATTAAAGCTGTTTTGCGACGCGGAGTTCCAGATGACGGATCTGTTCAAGATCAAGATCTGATGGAAGTTGGACCAATCCGACTCAACACTGGTAAACATCAAGTCTTTGTTAACGGAAACCCTATTGCGCTGCCATTAAAGGAGTTTGAATTACTTGAATTTTTGATGAGAAATTCCGGGCGCGTCCTAACTCGTTCACAACTTATTGATCGTGTGTGGGGTGGGGATTACTACGGCGATACTAAGACATTAGATGTTCACATCAAGCGCTTGCGCTCAAAGATTGAGGCAGATCCTGCAAATCCAGTATTAATCCAAACAATTCGTGGTCTTGGTTACAAGCTAGAGAACGTTTAAACCGAACTCTTTCGAATCATCCGCTGATAAAACATTCCAGGTTTACGAGTACTTTCCGTGTCCTCGCCCATCTTTACAAATCCTAGTTTTTCATAAGCGGCAATAGCACTGTAATTGTCGGTCCAGACTCCTAAGCCTTGAATCTTCCAATCCTTATCTTGTTGATCGATGAAGTTGAACATCGCTCGCATTAAGCCTTTTCCGCGAAAACGTGGATCACTCCAGCATCCACCGATCCAACAGGTGGCTCCAAAATCTCCATTAAGCACTTCTATATACAACATTGCACCATCCACACCATCTACTGATGCGATCAGGAAATCATTCTTTTCAAACTTGTTGCGCCAAGCATTTTCATCCTCTGCACTCTCACCCTCAAGAGTTCCACCAAAAGCATGTCCGCTTTCAGTTAGCGCCTGTAAACGAATAGAACGTAAGCGCTGCCACTCATTTGGCGCAATTACCTCTACAACTACCTCGTTATTCATGTCCTAATCATGCCATCTGGATTTCACAATTGGTTGAAACAATAGAATTCACAAATGCTTGCTAGGTGTGCAAAATTTTCTCTTAGGGCTCAGCGCCTGGTGATTGCAATCTGGGTGAGCCTCAGT
>JBEAVJ010000115.1:0-3150 GCA_041160995.1 Actinomycetota bacterium
ACGATGAAGAAGGCGCGTAAAGCGCACGGTGACAAGGTCATCCTTGATGATGTCACGATCATGTTTTATCCAGGCGCCAAGATCGGCGTGGTCGGTCCTAACGGAGCGGGTAAGTCCACCGTTTTGCAGATCATGGCCGGATTGCAGCAACCATCAAATGGCGAGGCGTACCTAACACCTGGTTACACAGTTGGAATTTTATTGCAGGAGCCAGTTCTGGATGAGACCAAGAATGTAATCGACAATGTTAAAGAGGGTGTGGCTGAAACCGTTGCGATGCTTGCACGCTTTGATGAAATCAGCGCCGAGATGGCAAATCCAGATGCTGATTACGACAAGTTGTTAGCTGAGATGGGCGAGCTACAAGAGCAGCTAGATCACCGCAATGCATGGGAGTTAGATTCACAGTTAGAACAAGCCATGGATGCACTTCGTTGCCCACCTGCAGATGCAGATGTTTCAGTGTTATCTGGTGGAGAAAAACGCCGAGTTGCATTATGTAAATTGTTATTGCAGGCACCAGATCTTTTGTTGCTTGATGAGCCAACGAACCACTTGGATGCTGAATCTGTTTTATGGCTTGAGCAGCATTTAAATAAGTATGCAGGCGCTGTTGTTGCGATTACTCACGATAGATACTTCTTGGACAATGTTGCTCAATGGATTCTTGAACTCGACCGCGGTCGTGCATATCCATATGAAGGAAATTACTCGACGTACCTTGAGACAAAGGCTGCACGTCTGAAGGTTGAAGGTCAGAAGGATGCAAAGCGCGCAAAGCGTTTGGCGGAAGAGCTCGATTGGGTTCGTCAAAATGCAAAGGGTCGTCAAGCAAAGTCAAAGGCACGTCTTGCTCGTTATGAAGAGATGGCTGCCGAAGCAGACAAGATGCGTAAGTTGGACTTTGAAGAGATTCAGATTCCACCCGGCCCACGTCTAGGAAATGTAGTTATTGAAGTAAATAACTTAACGAAGGGTTTTGGAGATCGCGTACTGATTGATGATCTTTCATTTACCCTTCCACGTAACGGAATCGTTGGAATCATTGGTCCCAATGGTGCTGGTAAAACAACACTATTTAAGACTCTTATGGGTATGGAGCAAGCAGATTCTGGTTCAGTAAAGATCGGTGAAACTGTAAAGATTTCATATGTCGATCAGAGCCGCGGTGGAATCGATCCCAAGAAGTCATTGTGGGAGGTTGTTTCAGATGGCAATGACTTCATTAAGGTCGGCCAAGTTGAAATGCCTTCGCGCGCATATGTTTCCTGCTTTGGTTTCAAAGGTCCAGATCAGCAAAAAGCAGCTGGAATCCTTTCAGGTGGAGAGCGCAACCGTTTGAATTTGGCGTTAACGCTGAAGCAAGGTGGAAACCTATTGCTTCTGGATGAGCCAACAAACGACCTTGATGTTGAAACTTTGGGTTCACTGGAAAACGCACTTCTTGAATTTCCAGGTTGCGCTGTAGTGATCTCTCACGATCGTTGGTTCCTCGACCGTGTAGCGACACACATCTTGGCTTACGAAGGCGATGCAAAGTGGTTCTGGTTTGAAGGAAACTTTGAAAGCTATGAAGCAAACAAGATTGAGCGTTTGGGCTCTGAAGCATCACGCCCTCACCGCATGACATATCGAAAGTTGACCCGTTAATGAAGTATCAGAACAAGCAATATGTTCGTTGGGGCGACCTAGATGCTTTCGGTCATGTAAACAATGCGACCTATCTTGTCTATGCACAAGAGGCACGTTTTGCATGGTCCAAGATGATCGAGATGGTTGTTGCTCGCGCAGAGGTTGATTTCATCGCTCCTATCTACACCGGTGATATTTACATCGATGTAGAAATCTGGGTTAACAAGATCGGCAACTCATCATTTGGTCTTACCTACGAGATGAAAAATGGCGATGAACTGCTTGCTCGCATTAAAACTGTGCAGGTAACGGTGTCTATGGATACCAAGAAGTCCCGCCCACTTAAAGATTCAGAACGTGAATTTCTTACTCAATACCTTGAAGAGGAGCAGTAACAATGGCCCAGCTAGCTTCACGCGAAGAGCGTCCTTGGTGGAGAGATGCAGTTACTTATCAGATCTACCCACGATCATTTGCTGACTCCAATGGCGATGGCATCGGCGATGTAGAAGGTATCCGTTCACGTCTTCCATATTTACACTCACTTGGAATTGATGCGATTTGGATTTCACCGTGGTACCCATCACCACAACATGATCACGGTTATGACGTTTCTGATTACATGGATATCGAACCTGCTTACGGAACTTTGGCGCAAGCAGAACAACTCATTAAAGAAGCACATGGCTTTGGCATTAAGTTGATCGTAGACATTGTTCCGAACCACACTTCAAATGAACACAAATGGTTTAAAGAAGCGATGGCTGCAAAGCCAGGATCAAAAGAGCGCGATCGCTACATGTTCCGCGATGGCAAAGGCCCTAATGGAGATCTTCCACCCAACAACTGGGAAGCGGTTTTCGGCGGACCAGCATGGGAACGTGTTATCGAAGCAGATGGCACTCCAGGGCAGTGGTACCTGCACTTGTTCGCAGTTGAACAACCAGATCTGAATTGGGAAAACCAAGAGGTTAAGGATCATCTAGAAGATGTTTTGAAGTTTTGGCTAGATCGTGGAGTTGATGGTTTCCGTATCGATGTTGCACATGGAATGATCAAAGAAGCTGGTTTGCCAGATATTAGAAAGGATCCAGCGGCAACAATGCTGGGAACTGAACACAAACCGTTCTGGGATCAAGAAGGCGTTCACGATATCTACCGTTCATGGCGCAAGATCTTTGATTCATACCCTGGAGATCGCATGGCTGTTGCTGAAGCGTGGGTAAGCCCAGCTTCACGTATCGCTCGATATGTGCGTGCAGATGAGCTTCAGAACTCATTTAACTTTGAAATGCTCACAACATTGTGGGATGCAGCAGAGATTAAGAAGAAGATTGATAACTCAATCGATGCCTTGGCCGAGGTTGGCGCACCTACTTCATGGGTCTTTAACAATCACGATGTTGTGCGTTCAGTAGATCGTTTAGATCTTGGTCTTACAAACCACGGTGACACAACACTTTCTCGTCAGGGCGATCCAAGTAAGCTCAATATTGCCCGTGGAACCTTGCGTGCTCG
>JBEAVJ010000116.1:0-3118 GCA_041160995.1 Actinomycetota bacterium
AAATATCTGGAGGAGTGGCGACGTCATTCACTGGAGACAGCTGATCGAGAGATCGCTTGGCTGGAAGACATGATCAAAACCGAGAGGAAATAGAGTGAACATCACAACCGGTAAAGGCGACATCCGTGTTGCAATTGTTGGCGTTGGAAACTGCGCTAACTCATTAGTTCAGGGCGTTGAGTACTACAAGAACGCTGCTGTTGATCAAGAGATCCCAGGTCTTATGCACGCTGTTGTTGGGGGATACCACATCTCTAGCATCAAGTTTGTTGCAGCCTTTGATGTGGATGCGAAGAAGGTTGGACTCGATCTTGCAGATGCAATTTGGGCCAGCGAGAACAACACAATTAAATTTAGTGATGTCCCAAAGACTGGTGTTCCAGTACTTCGTGGCGTTACAAATGATGGTCTCGGAAAGTACTACCGCGAGACAATCAAAGAGTCAGATGCACCAGCTGTCGATGTTGTACAGGTCCTTAAGGATGAGCAGATCGATGTTTTGATTTGCTACCTCCCTGTTGGTTCTGAAACAGCTGCGAAGTACTACGCACAGTGTGCAATTGATGCAGGATGTGCATTTGTTAACGCACTTCCAGTATTCATCGCTTCTGACCCAGTATGGGAGAAGAAGTTTGCTGATGCAGGTTTGCCTATTGTTGGAGATGACATTAAGAGCCAAGTTGGTGCGACAATCACTCACCGCATCATGGCTAAGTTGTTCCAGGATCGTGGCGTTCACCTAGATCGCACCTACCAGCTCAATGTTGGTGGAAATATGGACTTCAAGAACATGCTCGAGCGTGATCGTCTAGAGTCCAAGAAGATTTCAAAGACAAACTCAGTTACCTCTCAACTACACCATGACCTTGGTGAGAAGAATGTTCACATCGGACCATCGGATTACATTCCATGGCTAGATGATCGCAAGTGGGCCTACGTTCGCCTCGAAGGCCGCGCATTTGGCGATGTTCCTCTTAACCTCGAATACAAGTTAGAGGTTTGGGATTCACCAAACTCAGCTGGAGTAATCATCGATGCGCTTCGTTGTGCAAAGATCGGTCTAGATCGCAAGATTGGTGGAGCGTTGCTCTCACCATCTAGCTACTTTATGAAGACACCACCTACTCAGTACACAGATGAGGCAGCTCATACAAAGACTGAGGATTTCATTTCAGGAAAGCTAGAGCGCTAATCAGTTAAAAAATCTGTAAGAGAAAGCGCCCCCGGGATAAACCCAGGGGCGCTTTTTTAACCCCTCACGGAGAGTTGGGGGTTAAATCATCGCCTCTTCAGGAGTGCGACGAATATGTGCCAACCCAGCGAATCCGAGTACAAGTAACACGAGTCCACCCATGAGTGATGCGAGTGCGGCGTATCCCGCGATTACACCCAAAGTTCCAAAGGCGTATGCGGTTAACAGCATTCCTCGAAGAGTGTTACCCATAAACAATGAATCGCGCAGAGCCGATAGCTTTTCGATTCTCTCTACATCTTGGCTTCCGCCACGAGTAGCAGCCATGTACTCAGCTGAAACCTCTGAGTATGTTGCAGGCTTTCCCATCACCGCTATTGAAGATGCCTTCATGTGCTCCCAGATATACAGATCTGAGTAACCGCGTGCCATCTCTCCAGTTGTTACCTTCATCCCTGCCCACTTGAGTAACTCATTCTTAGTCTCAGATGGAAGTCCAGCCTCAACTGGAAATGAGATATTTTGATTATCTAGCTGGTTCTTGACGGAATCATTAGCAAAACTTGCACCAAAGTTAAGTAGTCCTGCAAAGATAAACAGCAGTACAGCTAATCCCAGGCCGACATATGAGACTAGCTTGTCAAAGGTTCTACGTTTCATGTTCTTCTCTCTCCCTTTTAGGTATTGATAGGAAAAATCAATACAAGGCATGTTTACTCTGAGAGTGAGATGTAGATGATGGAAAAGTAGAGGGTCACCTCTCCGTAGCTAGGTATTGAGAGTTTGCCCTCAATCCATGTGACGATTGCACATTGAAGTTCCATCAGGACCAACCTCAAAGTGTGAACATGGAACATTTAACTTATCAAATGCTGAATCTCCATAATGTGTGCGGTAAGCAAGGGCTAGCAACACTCGAAGATTGGTGACTCCATCAGATTTAATCCCAAAGACCTGAGCACTTCGGCTGACGGTATTTTCAATTACCTTTTCGCTATGTGAGGTTTGTGCAGCGATCGCTGCATTTGATTTGCCTTCACACACTAGCTCTAGAACTAACTGTTCAAAAGGTGTGAGTTCTCGTGATGAAATCGTTATGTCTCGTGCCATTGTAAATCCGCCTCTCCGCGTGTTCTTATTCTGCCTTTCTTTTTTTCCTGAGTCACCCCTTAGGATGGGCGTTATGAGTGAAATTCTGAGTAGCAACGACAATAGAGTGCTAACCCTCACATTCAACCGCCCAGAGAAGATGAACGCCCTGACTCGATCCATGTACTCAGGGTTGGCCAATGGGCTCAATGATGCCGCGGGTGACTTTGGGATTCGTGCCGTAGTTTTAACATCAGCGGGGGATCACTTCACCGCAGGCAATGACATCAATGATTTTATGAACAATCCACCTACTTCAGATGATTCAGAGGTAGCGCAGTTCTTAGCCGCCCTACTTAACTTTCCAAAGCCTCTGATTGCTGCCGTAAAGGGCAACGCGGTAGGAGTCGGAACAACAATGTTGCTGCACTGCGATGTTGTTATAGCTGCTCCAACTGCGAACTTTTCAATGCCCTTTGCATCATTAGGTCTTGTCCCTGAAGCGGGGTCGAGTTACTTGTTCCCTCAACTTGTTGGTTATCAAAGAGCTGCAAGAATTTTTATGACCGGCGAAAGTTTTGATGCAGATGCAGCAATTGAGATGGGTTTAGCGACTGCAAAGGATGCAGATCCATTGGCACATGCATTAAAGATCGCCGAACATATCGCCGACCAACCGCCACAAGCAATTATCAATACCAAGGCGTTGCTCAAAGCACGTAACCATGATTCGGTTGCAGCGGTAATGAAGGCGGAGTTTGAGATTTTTGCAATGGCCCTTCAATCAGAAGAAGCTATGGAAGCGTTCATGAAGTTCATGTCAAAGAAGGGTAAGTA
>JBEAVJ010000017.1:0-12397 GCA_041160995.1 Actinomycetota bacterium
TGCAACACGTGAAAGTGTTCGAGTCATTAGCCCAGAGACTGCGGCGCAGATGCGCCTCATGATGGAGAGCGTTGTGTCTGCAAATGGAACCGCTCCATCTGCTGCTATACCTGGATATCGAGTAGCTGGAAAGACTGGTACAGCTCAACGTATTGATGACACATGTGGTTGTTACAGAGGTTACACAGCATCATTTATCGGCTTTGCACCTGCAGATAAGCCAGCATATGTAATTTCAGTAACGATTCAAGATCCAAAAGGAATGCACTGGGGTGGATACCTTGGTGGCCCAGTATTCAAGAAGGTTATGTCATTTGTTCTCCAGTCAAAGGGAATTGCACCAACTGGTACAAAGGTTGAAGCAATTCCACTTACTGAAAAGCAGCTCCTTGCTCAGAGAAAGTTGATTGCAGATAAGAAGGCCGCTAGTGACAAGGCCAATTGAAGAGTTCAAGCGAACGGTTGAAGCTGTTGCAGCTATTGCTAACGCCGAATTACGTGGGGATGCAGCAACTGTAATTACAGGACTCACGCTCTCTAGTAAAGATGTTCAAGAAGGTGATTTATTTATTGCATTGCCTGGTGAGAAAAACCATGGAGCAGATTTCGTTGAAGATGCAATCTCACTCGGTGCGGTTGCGGTGCTTACTGATGTAGCTGGTGCGGCCAAGGTAAAGGGTGTGCCTGTAATCGTTAGCAGCAACCCACGTCGGGCAGCTGGAGTAATTAGCGCATGGTTCTATAGCGAGCCGATGCGTGATCTTTATAGCGTGGGTGTTACCGGTACAAATGGAAAAACCACTGTCACAACTTTGCTGCATCAGATTATGTCTGCTGCAGGTCGTGAGAGTGGCCTTATCGGAACCGTTGAAACTCGCATTGGCGAAGAGGTCATTACAAGTAAGAGAACTACCCCCGAAAGCAGTGATCTACAAGCCTTGTCAGCGGTAATGCGAGAGCGACATATGCGCAACCTTGTTATGGAGGTATCTAGCCACGCTATTGCTCTAGAAAGAATTCGCGGAAGCCACTTTGCAGTTGTGGCATTTACCAACCTTTCGCAGGACCATTTAGATTTTCATAAAACTATGCAGGCTTACTTTGAGGCAAAAGCTAAGTTGTTTTCCTATGAATTTGCAGATCTTGCCGTAATCAATATTGATGATTCATATGGCATCAAGCTGGCAGAGCTAACGGAGCTTCCGGTCATGACAGTGTCACGACATGATCAAAGCGCTACCTGGCATTACACCTCGATCTCCAAGGATTATGTAGGCGCACATGTTGCAATTCGCGGAAGCGCAGGAATTCTCATTGAAGGAAAGGTCCATCTGCATGGTGGATATAACTTCGATAATCTCTTGATGGCCGTTGCCATTGCAACTGAAAGTGGAATCGATCCAATTGATATTGCGGCGATACTTCCTCAGTTAACTGGCGCTGTAGGCCGGCTTGATGCTGTTCGACTTGGGCAAAACTTCACCGCATTAGTTGATTACGCGCACTCTCCAGATGCCGTTACACGCGTTCTGGAAACTGCTCGCGAAATCAGCGATGGTCGAGTCATTGCAGTTCTTGGATGCGGCGGAGATCGAGATACTTCAAAGAGATCTCTTATGGGTAAGGCGTTACAGGATGGAGCAGATGTAGCGATCTACACAAGTGATAATCCGCGATCTGAAAAAGCAGATGCGATTCTGGTGCAGATGACCCTTGGGTTAGATATCCATGAGCCAAGTGCGGTAATTGAGGATCGCGCAGATGCGATTAGAGCTGCGGTCAATGAAGCCCAAGAGGGCGATGTGGTTTTAGTTCTGGGTAAAGGACATGAAAAGGGTCAAGAAATCAACGGAACTGTGCACCCATTTGATGATCGGGTAGAGCTGGCCCGGGCGATTGAAGATAAGAAATGATTACATTAACCGCGGGTGAGATTGGTTTATTAGTGGGTGGAGAGATTCACTGCGATAAGGATTTACTTGTATCTAAAGCGCCGGTTTTTGATTCACGCAAAGCAACACCAGGTTGCATATTCCTTGCGCTAAAAGGTGAGTATGCCGATGGACATGATTTTGCAGCTGATGCGTATCGGGCAGGTGCGATGTTTTCGCTCACAACACGACGTATCGATGGACCTTGCATCGTTGTGGAGGATGTAATCGAGGCGCTCTCAATTCTGGCTGCCTTTGTTCGCAAACGTTTAACTGGTTTGACTGTGATTGGAATTACCGGCTCTCAGGGTAAGACAAGCACAAAAGATCTCTTGTCACATATGTTATCGAGCGTTGGTTCCACAGTTTCGCCTGCAGGTTCATTTAACAATGATCTTGGTTTACCGATCACCTTGCTCGAGTGCGATGTTGATACCAAATACTGCATTCTTGAAATGGGTGCCAGACACAAAGGTGATATCGCTCGACTATGTGGAATTGCACAACAGGATATTGGAGTAGTCCTTACCGTTGGAACCGCGCACTTGGGTGAGTTTGGATCTGTCGAAGCTATCGCCCAAACAAAATCAGAGCTCATTCAAACTCTGCAACCAGATGGAATTGCAATCTTGGGAAGCTACGACAAGTACACGCCGGCGATGGCTTCTTTGCACTCAGGTCGAGTTATCAACTTTGGAACAGGGTGCGAGGTTCGCGCAGCTGAAATTGAAATACGAGAAGGCAGACCTCACTTTGAATTAGTCACTCCCGACGGCAGAGATGCCGTTGGAATGCGACTTGTTGGAGAACACCACATTGCAAATGCTTTAGCGGCAGCTGCGGTAGGAACTGCACTGAAATTACCTATTGAAGTTATTGCCAGCGCATTGTCTACAGCGGAAAACTCCAGTAAGTGGCGAATGGAGATTCATGATCTTTTTGGCCTCTTGCTCATTAATGATGCCTATAACGCCAATCCTGAATCAATGACAGCGGCGCTACGTTCACTCGTGCTCTTTGCACAGGAGCGTGGGGGCGAATCATGGGCCTTCCTTGGAAAAATGCATGAACTCGGCGAGTCAAGCGATGCTCACCACGCAGCCATTGGCACCCTTGCCCAAGAGATTGGAATCGATCATCTTGTTGCCATTGGTGCTCCTGAATATGGGGTTTCTCAAGGCCAGATGATCACTCATCACTACGCCAGCATTGATGAGTGCCTTTCAATGACAGATCATTTCTCAGCTGGTGATGTGGTTTTGGTAAAGGCATCACGTTCTGAAGGTTTTGAAGTATTGGCACAAAAGTTAGAGAGCATGTGGCTAGACAAGAGCGGAGTTGAAAGTTGAGACAGATCCTTATCGCAGGTGCCTTCGCACTGATGTTTTCTCTCTTTGGAACCCGTGTCCTGATTCGCGCATTAGCGAGCAAAGGTTATGGTCAAATCATTCGTGATGATGGTCCAAGTAGCCATCACATAAAGCATGGAACTCCAACAATGGGTGGAATCATTTTCATCCTTGCTCCGTTACCGCATCAGCCCTTCTGGTGATTGGTTTAGTCGTCGCCTTAGGATTTATTGGCTTCCTTGATGATTGGCTTAAGGTTTCTCGTCAAAACTCACGTGGCTTACCCGGTCGTTACAAGCTTTTGGGACAAGCGATAGCTGCAGGTGTATTTGGTTACCTTGGACTTCAGTTTGCTGACAAAGATTCTCTTACCCCGATTTCAGAGTATTTATCTGGTGTTCGTGAAACAACAATTTACTTAGGACCAGCGCTCGTTGTTATCTTCATCATCATCATGGTTATGTCGGCAAGTAATGGTGTCAATCTCACCGATGGTCTCGATGGCCTTGCAACTGGTGCTTCGATCATGACCTTCTTGGCTTTTGTTTTGATTGGTGTATGGGAGTTTGGGCAAAGTTGTGCTCTGAACGCAACAGCAGGTTGTTATGCGGTTCGCGATCCACTAGATCTTGCAGTCCTAGCTGCAGCATTTGCTGGAGGATGTACAGGTTTCTTGTGGTGGAACACAGCACCGGCAAAGATCTTTATGGGGGATACAGGTTCGCTCGCCTTGGGTGGAGCGATAGCTGGACTTGCGGCAACTTTACGCGTGGAATTGCTGTTAATCCCGCTAGGTGGATTATTTGTAATCATCACAATGTCAGTCTTGATTCAAACCTTGTACTTTAAAATCAGTGGCGGAAAGCGTGTATTTAAGATGGCTCCGCTTCATCATCACTTTGAACTCATTGGATGGGAACAAATCACAATTGTGATTCGTTTTTGGATCATCGCAGGTTTGTGTGTTGCCGTTGGTCTTGGACTTTTCTATGCGCAATGGGTTGTTAAATAGTTTATGAGTACCGATTTTGCCCACAAGAATATTCTGGTTCTAGGAGCAGGTGTTACTGGTAAATCAGTTGCGCGTTTTCTTGAATCTCGTGGCGCAAATATCACCTTGGTGGACGATAACGCTGAAGGTGCAACAAAGCCTGCAGATGTAAAGCTTGATCAATTCACTGCCGTTGTTATCTCGCCGGGTTGGCGACAGGATCATCCATTGGTTAGCCAGATCCTCAACAGCACAATCGAACTACTGAACGAGATTGATATAGCTTGGCAGTTACGTGCAGAGAAAGCTCCTAACCAAAAGTGGATCGCAGTGACTGGTACCAATGGAAAGACAACTACGGTAGAGATGACCGCAGCTATTGTGAAGGCCGCTGGAATCAAAGCTGTTGCCTGCGGAAATGTGGGTGACACCGTTATTGATGCCGTGGATCGCGATGATCCATATGAGGTTCTAGTGTTGGAGCTTTCTAGCTTTCAACTACATTGGGCGAAAGAAGCCAACTTTGTTGCAGCTGCAATTCTGAACATTGCCGATGATCACCTCGATTGGCATGGCAGTTTTGAAGCATACGCAGATGCAAAGTTTTCTATCTTAGATCGAACCGATGTAGCGATACTCAATGCAGATGATGGTGCTGTGGTTACCCGGGCAAATCGCTTTACAGATCGCAAGGTTTTCTTTTCCTTGAATACCCCAGCACCTGGAGAAATAGGAGTCGTTGAGGAGCTACTCGTAGATCGCGCTTTTGTCGCAGATCCGCAACAAGCTTCGATGATTTGTGAGCTCGTAGATATTGTTCCAACGGTTCCACACAATGTTTCCAACGCCTTAGCGGCAGCAGCTTTAGCCCGAGCGATAAATGTTCCCCATGAAGCTATTCAAAAGGCTTTGCACGAATTCCGACCTGGTCGCCACCGTATTGAGACTGTGTTAGAAAAGGATGGAATTGTCTGGATCGATGACTCTAAAGCAACTAATCCGCATGCAGCAGCAGCCTCTTTAATGTCCCATCTTTCTGTTGTGTGGATCGCCGGTGGCTTGGCAAAGGGTGCTGATATGGAATCACTGATTCAGCGCTGTGCTCCACGAATCAAAACCGCACTATTAATCGGTACCGATCGAGCACTAATAGAAAAGGCTCTCATCGACCACGCGCCACAAGTTCAGCGAATTCTTATTGAAACTCCCGCAGATTATCTCCGCGGAGGAGAATCAAACTCATTAATGGAAGCGATCATTACAGAGGCGGCTAAACACGTGAGCTCTGGAGATGCGGTTCTATTAGCGCCAGCATGTGCATCAATGGATCAGTTCATCTCTTATGACGATCGTGGAAATAGATTTGCTGCAGCTGTCCGAAAGGTGATCGCTCATGAAGCGTGAGGAAACCTTTTTTACTAAACCGGTGAACTTGTATTACATGCTTTTGGGTAGCACATTAGCCTTGAGTTTGTTGGGGTTGATCATGGTTTTTTCCGCTTCATCAATTTACTCATTAGGCTCTCGCGGCACTACCTATGGTGTTGTAATTCGCCAATTCATATTCTTGTTGATCTCACTTCCCATGGCTTGGGTTCTCTCTCGTTTATCGCTTCGGCAGTGGAAGGTAATTGCAAAATCTGGGGTATTGGTTTCTGTATTTCTGCTCCTGATTGTTCAAGTCATTGGTAAGAGCGTGAATGGTAACCACAACTGGATCAGTCTTGGTTTTGTAGATGTTCAACCCAGCGAGGTTGCTAAATTCCTGATGATTTTGTGGGCAGGTTACATCCTTGCTAATCGTGAGCGCTCAGGAGCAATTCAGAGCAATGTTGTTGCGCTCATTGCTCCAGCATTTGTGCTCTGCATGATTTTGATCATGGCGGGCCGAGATTTAGGAACAGCTTCTGTATTTGCATTTATTTTGGCGGGCTTGCTGTGGGTATCTGGTTTGCGACTAGGTGTCTTTGGTATCGCATTGGCAACGGGTGCTGCAGCTCTTGCAGTTCTTATCTTGACCTCGCCTTATCGAATGGAACGTTTTGCGGTTTTTCTCAATCCCTTTGCGGAAGATCAATACAAATTCTCGGGTTGGCAACCTGCGCACAGTCTTTTAGGACTAGCTAGCGGTGGGTTATTTGGTGTGGGCTTGGGCGCGAGCCGTCAGAAGTGGGGAAATCTCGCAGAAGCACACACCGACTTTATTTTCGCAGTTATTGGTGAAGAGCTTGGTTTGTTTGGAACCTTGGCGACCTTGTTGCTCTTGGCGCTTCTCATGTTTTCAATCTTTAAGTTAGCTCTTCGTGCCCATGACCCAATGGTGCGTTATGTTGCTGCTGGAATTGGTTGCTGGATTGCAATTCAAACGGTGCTCAATATTGGTTCAGCAATTAGCGTGCTGCCAGTAGTTGGAGTAACCCTGCCCCTTGTTTCATACGGTGGTTCAGCGTTGGTTGCGACATATATGGGAATCGGCTTTGTTCTCGGTGCGGCGAGAAGAGACCCAGTAATCTATAAAGGATTACAAGAGACGGGAATTAAATGGCTACGGTAGTTCTTGCTGGTGGTGGCACCGCAGGACACATTGAGCCCGCTCTAGCTGTTGCACGAGAGTGGATGAAATCCCACCCTGGCGATACCTGCATCTTCATGGGGACAAAAAGTGGATTAGAGATCAATCTTGTTCCAGCTGCAGGTTTTGAACTTTTCACAATTCCTCGTGTTCGAATTAGTAGAACTCCATCGCCATCATGGCTACGCGTTCCAATTGATCTTGTGGCCTCAGTTCTTTCATCCATCAAAGTGGTTAAAAAGGCGGATGTACTTGTCGGTTTTGGTGGATATGTAAGCGCACCGGCGTATCTAGCTGCCGCACTCACACGAACACCTATTGTTATTCATGAAGCAAATGCAAAGCCTGGCTGGGCTAATCGATTAGGTGCACGCTTTACTCACCATTTAGCGGTCGCACACCCGGTCGAGTCCGGAAGTTTTTCCAAAGCATTACTGGCAGGTCTTCCTTTGCGATCTGATGTTGCTCAAGGATCTTTAGATGCAGCAGCTGATTGGGGCAGAGCTCGAACAGCTGCAAAGGCGCGAATGGGTTTTGCAGCAGATGCACCGCTGATTGTCATCATGGGTGGATCCCAAGGATCAGTTGCGATTAACGCGGTTATTGCTGACAGTGTTGCAACCTTTAACGCACAGGGAATTTCAGTCTTGCATTCAGTAGGAAAGCTCAACACCTTGCCGCAAGCCAGCGGTGCCTATAGACCTGTGGCTTATGTCGAAGCTATGGCAGATGCGTATTTAGCAGCGGACTTAATCATTGCCAGAAGTGGCGCTGTAACCTGCAGCGAGTTTCGAGCCTTGGGCCGATACGCTCTTTTTGTGCCGCTACCAATTGGAAATGGAGAACAGTTTGTTAACGCTGCCTCTTTAGTGGAGGCGGGACGAGCAGAAGTAATTACTCAAAAAGAGTTCACCTCACAATTTATTTCAAACCAAATATCGATCTTGCTTGAAAGAGCATCACATGCACCGCTAGCAGGCGATTCACAGGATCTTCACGCCGCTGCAAAGATTGTTGCCTTGGCAGAGTTTGCGATGAAGCCATGAAACCCCAGCTCTCATCCTTGATTGGTAAGCGCATTCACTTCATCGGTATTGGTGGGGCAGGAATGAGCGGACTCGCCCGCATCGCACTGTCACATGGAATACATGTAACCGGTTCAGATGCAAAGGATTCATCTGTCGTCATTGCTTTATCGGCACTAGGTGCAAAGGTATCTACAACCCATAATGCAGGTAATGTGGATGGATCAGATCTTGTCGTGTACTCCAACGCTATTTCACAATCCAATCCCGAGCGCACTCGTGCACAAGAACTCAATATTCCAATCCTGACTCGAGCAGCAGCACTTGCGGTACTGATGTCTGAATCAAAGAGCATTGCTGTTGCTGGAACTCATGGCAAGACGACTACATCTTCAATGCTCGCAGTGGCTTTGCAAGCATGCGGAGCAGATCCTTCCTTTGCAATTGGCGGAACAATTACAGCTTCTGGCTCAAATGCACATCGCGGAACTGGTGAAATCTTTGTAGCAGAGGCAGATGAATCTGATGGATCCTTTATTGAGTACCACCCATACGGAGCGATAGTCACAAATGTTGAACATGATCATGTTGATTTCTTTGCAACCCCTGAATCGGTAGAACAGGCATTTAGAGATTTCGCAGCCACAATAAAGCCAGGCGGATTTCTTACTTACTGTGCCGATGATGCAGGAGCCGTAGCTCTATCAAAGAGGGCAACAGCGGTTGAGCTGATCTCGTATGGCGTCGATGAATCAGCCGATCTCCATATTGATCAGATAGAACTTCTAACAATGGGCTCTCGCGCTCGTGCAATTTGGAAGGGTAGAACAGTCGGTCACATCGAACTTCAGGTTCCCGGCCACCACAACTTGTTAAATGCGGCCGGAGTGCTTGCTACAGGGTTGAAATTGGGCTTTCCTGTAGCCGAATTACTCACTGGCTTAGCAACCTTTAGAGGCACCGGTCGTCGATTTGAACTTAAGGGAACTGTTCATGGAGTCCGCGTCATTGATGATTACGGACACCACCCAACAGAAATTCATGTGACGCTAGAAGCGGCTCGTCGTTTCGCTGATGAGGGCCGATTAATCGTGATTTTTCAACCACATCGTTACTCCAGAACAAAAGCCTTTGCTGCTGAATTTGCTCAAGAGCTCAATCAAGCAGATCGCGCAATCCTTCTTGAGGTTTATGCAGCTAGCGAGAAACCAATTGATGGAGTCAGTTCACGGATGATCACAGCCATGATGAATAAGGGGGAGTACATCCCTAACTTTGTCGAAGTCACAGACTCAGTTATTGCAGATGCGCAACCTGGTGATGTGATCATGACTCTCGGCGCGGGGGATGTGAGCTCTTTAGCTCCCATCATTGTCGAAGGTCTAGCTAGGCGTTTTGGCTAAATGAAGCGCAGATTAATTGCTGGTGTAGTCGTTGCCGTTCTGGCGGGGGCAACTTACATTCTTGGATACTCAACCTTCTTTACCGTTACCTCAGTCGAAGTTATTGGAAGTACCAAACCGATTAACACCGGCATCACAAAGGGAGAAAAGCTAGCCCGCGTTGAACCTAGAGCGGTAGCCACGAAATTAGAAAATCTTGATTGGGTTGAATCTGCTGATGTTTCTCGCAACTGGATTAATGGAAAGGTTGTAGTAAAACTCAAACAACGCACACCAATTGCAACCTTTAACAATCAGGTAATTGACTCAACAGGAGCCAGTTTTATCCCTCAAGGGGAGCGACCTTCCGGTCTCATCGAGATTCAAGCCAACGGCATCGAAGCGGCAACTAAAGCGGTCAACTTTCTTACCGAACTCCCAGAAGAGCTCAACTCAACCTTGACGGTTGTAAAGGTTCGCGCAACCGGGGCCTTTGTTTTGATCACTGAAAACAATGGAAAAAAGTTAGAGATTCGATGGGGCAGTAACTCGGAGAATGAGTTGAAAATAAAGGTTTATAAAGCACTTATTGCACTTCCAGAAAATGCAGATATAAAGCGAGTTGATGTATCAGCACCACATGCACCAATCGTTAAATAATTAAAAAATCTAGTTTCTACGACACGTTATTCAATTCATGTCGGTGATTGATAATCACCCTTATGCGCTTTAAGTTCGCCCTATAGAAAAGTAGTGAATTGTAAGGCTCAAGTTGAGGTTTATGGTTCATAAGGAGGAAAACAAAGTGGCTTCACCACAAAATTATCTAGCGGTCATCAAAGTTGTCGGTATTGGTGGCGGTGGAGTTAACGCTATTAATCGAATGATTGATGTCGGATTAAAGGGCGTCGAGTTCATTGCGATTAACACTGATGCACAACATTTGTTAATGAGTGATGCAGATGTGAAATTAGATATTGGTCGCAAGACAACACGTGGACTTGGTGCAGGTATGGATCCTGATAAAGGTCGCGAAGCGGCACTTGATCACGCAGATGACATTGAAGAGATTCTTCGTGGCGCAGATATGGTTTTTGTTACTGCAGGCGAAGGTGGCGGAACCGGTACAGGTGCAGCACCAGTAGTTGCAAAGATTGCAAAAGAAATCGGCGCATTAACTATCGGAGTTGTAACTCGTCCATTCTCATTTGAAGCAAAGCTTCGTTCAGCTCAAGCAGATCTTGGTATCGAAGCGCTTCGTGCTGAAGTAGATACTTTGATCGTTATACCTAATGATCGATTGCTCGCAATCTCAGATCGCACAATTACTTTGGCTGATGCATTCAAGAGTGCGGATCAAGTTTTGCTCTCCGGTGTTCAGGGAATTACAGAAATCATTACACAACCAGGTTTGATCAACCTTGACTTTGCAGATGTTAAAGCGGTTATGTCAGGTGCGGGTTCTGCACTCATGGGAATCGGATCTGCTCGCGGAGAAAATCGTGCACTACGCGCCGCCGAACTTGCGATCTCAAGTCCACTCCTTGAAGCATCAATAGATGGCGCAATGGGAGTACTACTTTCTGTTTCAGGTGGATCTGATTTAGGTCTCTTTGAAGTCAATGAAGCGTGTGAGCTTGTTCAATCAGCGGTTCACCCCAACGCCAAGTTCATCTTTGGAACAACTATTGATGATGCCTTAGGTGATGAGGTTCGAATTACCGTTGTTGCTGCAGGATTTGAAGGCGGCGAGCCAAAGAAGGTTGCAACACCAGTAATCAATGCAGCAACTCTCGGTGGCGTAGCGGACCCAATCGCATCTAATGATCCGATCTCAGTGGCGCTAGATCTTGGCAATGAAACTCCAAAGCGTCGCGTGACCTTTGAAGAGTTGGTTGCAGAGGATGAGATCGACGTTCCTGACTTCATGAAGTAAGGCATTGCCTCACTTTTTTACCGATAGGCGCGGAGGCTCAAGCCTTGGCGCTTATGAATCCTTAAATCTCGCACTTCATGTGGGCGATGATCCAGAAACTGTTGCCACCAATCGTCAACAGATTGGTTCAGCGCAGTTTATGAATCAGGTGCATGGCGATGAGATCATCATTGTTGATTCTGTAACTTCAGATATTCCGAGATGCGATGGACTCATTACTACTAAATCCTCACTCTCCTTAGCGGTGATGGTTGCAGATTGCATCCCATTACTTCTGATTTCAAAGGAAGCGGTTGGTGCGATTCATGTGGGAAGAGCGGGATTGGTCAATCGCATAGCTCTTAAAGCTATTCACACTATGCGTTCCCTTGGTTCAATCGATATCCATGCAATTTTAGGTCCATCAATTTGTGGCCTTTGTTATGAAGTTCCCTTTGAGATGCAGCAGGATGTTATGCAAGAACATCCACGTGCATTTGCAACTACACGCAAAGGTACTCCAGCCTTAGATCTTCCAAAAGCACTCATCGCAGATTTGGTAAACGCTGGGGTTTCATATGAAGCATCTGCCATTTGTACCTTTGAAGATGAGCTGTATTTTTCTCATCGACGCACCAACCCAACGGGTAGATTTGCAGGGGTTGTATCCCTATGAACCGCATCGATGAAATCTCTGCCAACCTCGAATTAGTTAAATCAAAGATCGCAGCTGTGGCTTCGCACCCCGTTACCTTGATTGCAGTAACTAAAACCTTTCCCGTCAGCGATGTTGAAATACTGCAGCAGCTGGGGGTCACCGATTTTGGCGAGAATAGAGATGCAGAAGGTGCGGAGAAATCACAACTCGTCTCAGGGAACTGGCATTTTCAGGGTCAGATTCAAAGCAACAAGCTGAAATCAATAACATCATGGGCATCGGTCATTCACTCTCTTGATGACCCACGACACTTTGAAATCATTGAAAAAGTTGCGCCGCATCCGCTCTCGATCTTTCTGCAAGTTTCCTTGGATGGTGCACACCATCGTGGGGGAGCAGGGGTTGAACAGCTATATCAACTGGCGCAAAAAGTCTCAGCTTCATCCATCCATACCTTGGCGGGTTTGATGTCAGTCCCACCGGTGGGGATGAACCCAGAAGAGGCGTATTCGCAATTAGCAGTGATCCGCACTGAGTTTTTGACCAGATTTCCGAAGGCTATTTCCCTGTCGGC
>JBEAVJ010000018.1:0-8986 GCA_041160995.1 Actinomycetota bacterium
AGGTAGTTCGCCACCCCACAGAATCGATGTGTTGTATAGCGAACTTCCTTTATTGAGTATCGCTCCAATGATCAAAGGCTGCTGTATTGAGTTAAGTGATGCATTTACATCTGTGTTCAGAAATGGATCCACATCAACAGAGTTTTCGGGCCACAGGATAAAATCGACTTTTGGATCCTTAGCAATTTCCTCTTGGGTTTTTTCAAAATGATTGTTGAAAACAGCTTTAGCCCGCGAGTTGAAATCTAACCCCAGGGTTGGCACATTTCCCTGAATCATTAAAACCGTGGCATTGCCCGTTGTCGACAAATTTACCGGAATAAGAATGAGAAGAAATGGCAGGAAGGTAATCGCGGAGATCCTGCGTTGCGTAACAAAGAAAAGTATCAGCGCAATCAAGAGAGTTAATGCAGACAGGGCTGATGCCCCACCAATTGCAGCAATCTTTGAGAATGGAGAATCTGCTTGGGTGTATGCGACTCTGACCCAACCAAATCCCCCAAATGGGAATCTATTACGCAGCTCTTCCAACAAGATGTAGAGCAAGGGATATGCCGTCATCCCCCACTTAGAAACTAGCGCTAGCGGTAGATAGAAGATCGACATACCTACAGCCAAGATAACCCAAGGAAGAGAGCCGACAAAGGTGCTACTCCAGTGCAAAACAATGAGGTTGAGAGTTACCGCAAAGAGAAAGGATGACAATACTTTTTTGCGGGAGATTGAAAGCGCATACATGTGCGCGGCAATAGCAATTGGCGCTACCCACCACTTCCCCACCGGTTCAAAGGCTGCAGAGAGAAGCGCTCCAGATAATGCAGAAAGCAGAAGAGCTACCAACCCAATGCACTGATCAAACGATCAACGCTCGCACCTAACGCGTAACGCTCCTTGAATTGGTAGATAGCAGAAAGATCTGTTGGTGCTTTTGGAAGAGAGAGATCGACCTTAGGTAAAGGCGCATCACGAGCAACGCGAACTAATTTTGGAGCGATCTTAAGGTAATCAGCGCCGGCGATGATCTTTTTCGCAAGTGCAGGTGGTAGAGAATCGTGCGCAGCTAGCGCCCCCGCTAAAGCATCCTCGATTGTGGCGAAGTTGTTGGCGATCACCGCCGCTCCTTTTTCGCCGATCCCTTTCACACCTGGCAAGCCATCAGATGGATCTCCACGAAACATTGCAAAAAGATCGTAGCGATCTCCCGGTATTAAATACTTATCGGCTACATACTTGATATCAACTAAATCATGTTGTGAGATTCCCTTGGCCAGATATACAACTTTGATATCACGCTTGTCATCAACCATCTGAAATAAATCCCTATCGCCGGTAACGATACGGATAGGACCCTTTTCTACCTCTGCATAGGTGGCCATAACATCATCAGCTTCGTAATCATCGACGCCAACAACTGGAATGCCGAAGAGATCCAATAAATCTAGAAGAATAGGAATCTGCGGGGTCAGAGTTTCTGGCTCTTCCTCCTCTTCGCCCTCCTCCTCCAAACGGTTTGCTTTGTATTCCGGAAAAATATCTACCCGCCAACTGGGGCGCCAATCTCCATCCAAACACGCAACTAGACGGTTAGGTTTGTAAACATTCATCAAACGTGCGGTCATGTCGATGTAGCCGCGAATTGCATTAACCGAAGTTCCATCAGGTGCCAATAATGTGTCTGGCATTCCGTAGTAAGCGCGATACCAAAGGGAGGCACTATCCAAAAGCATTAAGGTCATACATCCCCCATTAGATAGGCCACTACCCCGCGATCGATTCGCTTGACCGCATCCTTACAGACTGGACGGAGTTTTTCACTTGCACCGCCGATTTGATTGAGTAGATCCACCAACTGCTTTGTGGAGCGAACAAAATCGCCCACAGACATATCACTTCCCTTGAGCACGCTATTGAGCGAGTTACCGCTGGCCCACTTGTACGAGATAAAGCAGAAACCTGCATCTGGTTCTCGTTGCGTTTTCACACCAAAATCATTTTCAATCTTCTCTAAAGCGGCCCACAACGAGATGATCTCAGTTAATGTCGAAGTAACCTTCTGACTTGGCAACTTTGGCGCCAGGTTTTCTTGTGATCGTGACTCAAAGATCATGCAGGAAACTACCGACAACAGCTCACTCGCGTTGAGATCATCCAAGAGACCTCTGCGAATCGACTCGGTCAGAAGAAGATCTGATTCCGCGTAGATCTTGGTCAAGATCTTTCCCTGCACTGTGGGTTTTTCACCATCGATGTATTCCAAGTGATCAAGCACCTGACAGATTTGATCAAAGGTCTTTGCAATCACGTGGGTTCGGTTTTCTACACGGGTTGTTAATCCATCATTTTCGCGAGTGAGTCGACCTGCTCTTTCAGCCAGACGTGCGTGATCTTCACGATCGGCACAGCCATGACACGAGTGTGCCTTTAAACTCTTGCGAAGATCGGATAACTCTCCTTCTAAGTGACCACGTTGACGATTATCAAAACTCTTTCGCTGATCCCTTCGGCTCAGTAAAACCTCAACCTCTTTAATCGAACGACGCAACCGCGCATACTCGGAGAAATCACCGAGATGACATTGAGCATCCTTCATGAGCTCTTGAATCAAAGCCTCGTTCTTTCGAATCTGACGGGTTAGACCAACTACCGCACGATCTGCTTGGAACTGAGCAAAGGATGATTCCAAAGATCTGCGCGCTGTTTCACGACCAAATCGAGAGATCAGATTAATTGCCATGTTGTAGGTTGGAGAAAATGATGAGCGCAATGGATAGGTACGTGTGGATGCGAGACCTGCAGCAGAGGCGGAATCAACAGTTGGCGACCACTGGATTACAGCATTACCTTCGATATCGATCCCTCGTCGACCTGCACGACCAGTGAGCTGTGTGTACTCCCCCGGTGTAATAGGAACGTGGGCCTCACCATTGAACTTAATGAGCTTTTCCAAAACAACGGTACGAGCAGGCATGTTAATTCCAAGGGCTAAAGTTTCTGTTGCAAAGACCGCCTTCACCAAACCGCGTTGAAACAAATCTTCAACCGCACCCTTGAAACTTGGTAAGAGACCAGCGTGATGCGCTGCGATTCCTCTTTCAAGCGCGGTTAGCCACTCATCAAACCCAAGAACCTCTAAATCCTCCTCTGCGATATTTTGGGTATAGCGCAGTGCGGTTTGTCGTATCTCCGTGCGCTCTTCGGGAGAGGTAAGTCTGAGGCCAGCATGAAGACACTGCTTTACCGCAGCATCGCATCCAACCCGTGAAAAGATAAAGGTGATCGCAGGTAAGAGATTTTCTCGCTGAAGCTTTTCAATTATCTCTGCACGACTCATGCGATCAGAAGGCTCGGTAAATCGGCCTCGGCGATTACGTCCTAACGCTGAACGTCGAATCGCCTCTCTCTCCCGCTGCAATATCTCAGGATTAATCTTTCCTGGTTGTTCAAACAAATCCATCAAACGATTCCCAATAAGAACATGTTGGAAAAGTGGAATTGGGCGGATCTCGCTAACGATAACCTCGGTATCTCCGCGAACTTCTCCAAGCCATTCACCAAACTCTTCTGCGTTAGAGACCGTTGCTGAGAGTGAAATAACCTGAACACTCTCCATAAGGTGAATCAGGACCTCTTCCCATACCGCGCCTCGGAACTTGTCGGCAAGGTAGTGAACCTCATCCATTACAACACAACCCAGGTTGGTCAAGGTGTTTGAGCCTGCGTACAACATGTTTCGTAGAACCTCAGTTGTCATCACCAAGATATCTGCCTCACCATTAATACTTGTATCGCCAGTGAGCAAACCAACGCGATCTTCACCAAACTTCGCAACAAACTCGGAGTACTTTTGATTGGATAAGGCTTTTATGGGCGTTGTGTAAAAACATTTCTTTCCAGCTTGCAGAGCAAAGAAGGCAGCAAACTCTCCAACTACTGTCTTACCTGCTCCGGTAGGAGCGGCGACGAGAACTCCCTTGCCATCTTCAACGGCGTGACAAGCTGTTATCTGAAATGGATCAAACTCAAAATCAAAGGTAAGTAGAAACTCAGTTGTTATTGGATGCTGACCCCTCAACTTTGCGGCTGCATATCGTTCAGCTGGTGTTGTCATGCGACCCAACTCCTGATCGCACCCGGGATGCACTCTGCAGAGACGGGAAGTTGTCCTATTCGTTCGCCATCTGCATAGGCAACCGCTTTTGATTCGATGGTCACAGATTTGCTTCGCACAATTTCAACGGCAGGATGTGAAACATGGGTACCTGCGAAAACTCGTGGGAAAACCTTAATGAACTCCATCTTTGAAACGGGATGAAGAACCATGACATCAAAGAGACCATCTGAAATGTTTGCATTAGGACAGACCAACATCCCTCCCCCATAGGAGCGACCATTTGATACCGCAATCAACATAGCTTCAGTAGAGATAGTTCGATCGTCGAGTGTGATCTCATAATGTCGAGGCTTAAAGCGCGGGAGCTCCATTGCGATAGCTGCGTTGTACTTCATGGGACCTTTGGGCCACTGCAACGTGTTTGCCTTCTCATTAACCACTGAGTCAAAGCCGGTAGATAGGATCGCGCCAAACCATTCACCATCGACTAATCCAAGATCGATGGAGCTGGGCTCTGTGGAGGTGACAGCCAAGAGTTGGTCATCAAAATCCTCCAGGCTCCAACCAAGGGTTCGAACAAAATCATTGCCAGTTCCCGCGGGAATTACGGTAAAGGGAATTTGAGCGGGAGTAACTCGCTGCAAGATGATGTGCAGTAGTCCATCTCCCCCAACCGCGATAACGCCATTGCAATCAGGATTCTTCTCAATGAAAACACTTAAGTGGTCGGCGAGGGCAACTGAAGAGTTACCAGTAATGATTGTGTACGGAATCTTTCTTTGCGACAGCCATCCAGCAACATATGTTCCAACGGTGGTGCCTTTTCCTTGTCCTGCGACAGGATTAATCACTAAAGCCCACATGGGATGACCCTATCGGCTATTCCTTAATTGATGTCGGTGCTTCTATGGTCTTGCTGCCGGTTTCGACCAATTCCTGTTTCTTATCGCGTTTCTTATCAATAAATACCGCAATTATGCCAGCCATAAAATAGAAGAGAATCAGAGGGGCGGAAAGTAGCACCATGCTGAGAGGATCAGCTGTTGGTGAAAGTGCAGCAACGAAGAAGAAGATAACGAAGATCCAAATTCGCCATGGACGTAAAATAGTTTTTCCGCGGAGAAAACCTATGAGATTAAATGTGAGAAGAAAGATAGGAAGTTCAAAAGCTAATCCAACAAAGAGAATTAAGCGCAATACGAAATCCAAGTAATCATCAAAGCGCACAAGGTTGCTAATTGAATCGGGTGTAAATCCAAAGAGAGCCTTAATGGCAACGGGAAGAATGTAGTAACCAAGGGTTGCTCCCATTGCGAAAAAAGGAGTTGCTGCTGTAACAAACATGATGCTGGTGCGCTTTTCTTTTCTGTGAAGCGCAGGTGCTATGAAGGCCCATAATTGATACAACCAAAAAGGTCCGGAAACGATGATGCCGGTGAGCAGCGCGACCTTGATTTGTAGATCTAAAGGCCCGAGAACACCGCTGATATACAGAGCGCCACAACTTGCTGCTCCAGATTCCTGTGCAGCTTTCAGATCGCAGACAGGTTTAGCTAGGGTTGCAATAATTGGGTTATAGAAATACCACCCTCCGACAAAGGCGACCAAAATCGCCAGAACGGAGCGAAGGACTCGCTTTCGTAGTTCGCGTAAGTGGTCAAGAAGGGGCATCCGTGCTTCATTTGCAGATGCCATGAATCTACTTCTCGGTTTTGCCGTCTTCTTCGATTACGACATCGTCAGCTTTCATTTCCTTCATTTCGCTCTTAAAGATACGCATTGAGCGACCAAGTGAGCGGGCTGAATCCGGCAAACGCTTAGCACCGAACAAAACAAGAACAACAATCAGAAGGATGACGATCTCTCTTGGACCCAAATTCATAACAATTACTCCTTGGCTAATATTTGAGCCTAGGTTACATCAGTTCCCTTTGAATGGGTAGGCGGATTCAGAGTTCTTTGTAACGATCCAGCATCGATTGAGCCATACCTGCAATTGATGATCGAATCTCCGGGGGTGACTGCAGTGAGACTCCCCCTCCTGAGGCGATGACAGCCCTCTGAATCCATTGCTGTGAGTACGACTCGAATTCAAAAGTTGAGTTCACCGGAAGTTGATCCTGTTTAAAACGTTCAGATATCTCTCGGGTTGGCGCAATCACCTTGACGGTGGAAGTAAACATCTTCGCCTGAAGCTTTTGAGATGGAAGTTCTGCATCCACGACAAAAATTTGCGCACTCTGAATCCGGTCGATTCGAAACTCTCTGAAATCAGATGCGCTGTAGCAGTAAGAGCTCAGGTACTGATGACCATCACTTTCGACTACTTCAATCGGAAAAATCTTTCGCGTACTTAACTCATCTCGATACAGAGAGTGGTACGAAATTTCAACTCCCATTCTAGATTTTATAGCTTGCATGATCACCGCAGCATGTTGTTGATTTGCAGCCGGTGTCGCTGACAAAGCTGATGAAAGATTGATTAAGCTCGACAATCGTGAAGAAAGTTGTTCGATCATTGTCAGTAAGTCGGTTCTGTCAGGTGAGATAGTTGAGCGCAGTAAATCCAAGCCCAGTAAGAGCGCAGCGCCTTCATCAAAAGAGATGGAACGTGGTTTCGCCAAAGTTTCTGCGTTGTGAATGGTGACAAATCCGGATTCAAAGTCGAGGTCCATCAACTCAAGTGGCGTGTATCCTGGAAGTCCGCACATCCACAGAGTGGTTAAATCATCTGTCATTTGCGCCTGGGTGACTCCAAAGACAACAGCCAACTCTTTCAAGGAAATTCCTTGATGCGAAGTGATATATGGAACCAGATCCAAAAGTCGGGCGGTACGCTCCAAAGGTGCTGAAAACTTCTTAACCATGGATCTTCACCAAGCTTTCAAGTTTCTCAATGACAAGAGCGCGTAAGTAATCAGGTTCTTGTACAAAAGCATCTTCGCCATGCCACAAAATGATGGAGCAGAGTGATTCAGCGTTGAAGATAGGGATCTTTACTCTGTCCCACTCCCCTAGTGATTCAGCTGATGTTGCCAACGCACGGAGAGCCGCCGCCTTACCCTTGCGGAGATCAATGTGCGCAAACTCGCGTGTGGTTGTGTCGGCGAAACTCTTGGCTAGATCAAAATCATGTGGGGCTTCGAAATCGCTTGGTCCTTTACTGGCAGAAATCTCACCTTTGATTCGATCAACTCGGAAGGTTCGAATCTCCTGCACATCTTGATCGACACCGGACAAGTACCAGAAACCGCTTCGTGCAGATAGAGCGATTGGAACAATAGTGCGCAGGCCTTGGTTGAGCAATGAATCCAGATATGTGAAACTCAATAACTCATGCTGGGCTATTGCCTTACTAATCAAGGCTAGATCTTGCCCCCCATCATCAAGCTTATGAACCGCACCAGGGATAGTTAACTCATCGCTAGGAACACCGATGGAGCGCAACTTCAGCAGCGCTTTCTGTGCCACATCACCGAATGATGCTTCCTGCCAAGCTTGTGCTGCAAGAGATAAGAGTGAAACTTCAGTGGAGGTAATGTCGCTTAATTCGAATTGATACTTCTCTTGCTTAATTCGGTAACCAGCTTCATCATTAAATAAAGGGTCAAAACTGCCGACTTCGATCTCAATTCCTAGAGATCTAAGATCATCTTTATCCCGCTCAAACATTCTCTCTTTAGTTTCAGCGCTGCCTTCGTAACCTTCAACTGATGTGAAGATCTCGGATTTTGTGAGGTATCTCTTTGTTGCCAATAGTGCGATTGTTAGATTGATAAGTCTTTCAATCTTCCGAGACACCGTATGCACCCTTCGCTGGACGACGACGTCGGGCTAAAACCTCGACGCCAGGGGCCATTCTGCGACTTTGAATAAGGAAACCTGTATGCCCAATCATTCTTTGTTGAGGACGAACAGCCAAGCCTTCATGATGCCAACCTCGCACCATCGTTTCTGAGCTTTCAGGTTCGGTGAATCGGCCATCCTCTTTTAAAGCCTCAGCGGTAGCTGACAATTGAGTGGTAGTTGCGACATAGGCAAGGAAAACTCCTCCTGGTCGCAATGCGCGCGCTGCAATATCCACACACTCCCACGGTGCCAGCATGTCTAATACAACTCGATCAAACTCAGAGTCAAAGTTTTGATCTTGAAGATCCCCAACGACTAGCGACCAGTTCTCGGGAGCGCCATTAAAATAGGCATCAACATTAGAACGAGCGTTGTCTGCAAAATCTGCTCTGCGCTCGACAGAGTGAACAGTTCCGGTAGGGCCGGCAGCGCGCAGTAATGAAATTGTTAGCGCTCCACTACCAACTCCAGCCTCAAGAACTCGTGCTCCTGGATAGATATCGGCGACACCGATGATCATCGCAGCATCTTTAGGGTAAACAATCGTTGCTCCACGAGGCATCGTTAATACGTAATCGGCCAGTAATGGTTTGAATGCGGTGAACTTCAAACCCGCTGTAGTGCTGACCACTGATCCCTCAGGCATTCCGATTAACTCATCATGGGTAATCCAGCCCTTGTGCGTATGCCACTCTTTTCCAGGTGTGATGGTGAAGCTGTACAACTTCCCTTTGGGATCGGTCAATTGAATGCGATCACCGGCTCCGAAATACCCAAGATTAGACACGGGAGCATCTTAGGCGAAATTGTTGGTGAAAGTACGAGTATCTTCAGACAGGTGAGCGATGAAAAGAAACTGCGTCTTTCCCCCAGTGCCGTCAGTGAGTATGAGAACTGTCCGCAGCTCTATAAATACCGCAAAATCGAAAAGTTACCCGAACCGCCTTCGCTCGATGCTGAGCGTGGGACCTTGGTTCACACTATTTTGCAGGATCTCTTTGAATTTCCTAGCGCGCAACGTTTGCC
>JBEAVJ010000117.1:0-3063 GCA_041160995.1 Actinomycetota bacterium
GATGGAGCGGTTCCATTTGCAGACACAACGCTCTCCATCATGAGGCGCATCTGCGCCGCAGTCTCTGGGCTAATGACTCGAACACTTTCACGTGTTGCAGATGGTGTGTAATTTCCGCTTGAATCACTTGTTCCAGCAATAACTGTTGGAGAAACACGGACTCCATCATTTGCAAGCGTTGCAAAAACACTTGTTGCCTGCATCGCAGTTACTGAATATCCCTGGCCAAATGCAACTGTCGGCGCAGTTGTTCCCGACCAGGTGGATACTTTCGGAAGAATTCCGCGTGATTCACCTGGTAAACCAGAACCAGTCTTTGATCCAATTCCAAACTTTGTTAGGTAGTCGTACAGCTGATCATTTGAAATCATTTCACCGATTTTGATCGAACCAGTGTTACTTGAAACCGCCAAGATTCCCGCGGTAGTGAGACGCTGCGTTGGATGTGGCTCGTGATCGCGAAACACCTTTACTGAGCGCTTCAACTTATCTGGAATAGTCAAAACAGTTTCTGTGCTGATTTTCTTTTCTTCCATAGCCGCTGCGATAGTCATTACTTTTCCAGTAGATCCTGGCTCGTAAACATCTAGCACTGAAGGATTTCGCATAGCGACCAAAGAAACCTTTGTAGTGTCATTAGGATCAAACGTAGGAGCGGTTGCGTGCGCCAAGATGTGACCTGTTTTTGGATCCATCACAATGACAGTTCCGCTGAGTGCGCGAGAGGATTTAACAGCATCGGCAATAGCCTTTGATGCCACCCATTGGATATCGCGATCTACGGTTAAGCGAATTGAGGTACCAGATTGAGCTGGGACAATTTCAGATTGTGAACCAGGAATCTCAGCCTTGTATCCATTTGCATATGAATACTTTCCATCTACACCTTTGATCTTCGAGTTCATGCTGGATTCAAGTCCAGTTGCGCCAACGCCATCATGATTTACAAAGCCAATAAGGGATGCAATCAACTTTCCTGATGGATATTCGCGGACATAGCTACGTTCTGGGAAGAAGCCGATGATTCGCTCTGGAGCCATCGCTTTGAATTGTGAGTTATAGCTATCGATAGCTGCTGAAAGCTTCAACCAAGTAGCAGGTTTGGCATTGCGTGCAACCATGTTCCATTTACGAGTTCCAGTTAATGACTCTTGAACCTCTGCAACCTTCATCCCAAGTATTGGAGCAACAAATGCTGCGACCTTGGCTGGATTGGTGATCTGGGTTTGGTCAACGACGATGCTCGTAGCTGCAACGCTGCGAGCAAAAGGAACGCCATTGATATCGGTGATGTCTCCGCGTGGTGCTTGAAGAGTCTTAACCTTTTCCATCTCATTGACGGCACGTTCACGATAACTGCCGGCTTGTAGCGCTTGAACTTGCACAAGACGTAGCCCAAATACAAACATGACTACGGCAAGTATCAGAACCAAAACTCTAATTCTGTTATGCGCTAATGAGAAATTACCCATTCTTCACCGGTACCTCAATAACTTCTTCTACTAGCAAAGGTTTATCTAGAGAGAGAAAAGTTGGATTTTCTGAAGGCTTCATGCCTAAGTCGGTTGCAGATTTTGCAAGCGCTTCTGGGGAAGAGAGTTTGTCGATCTGACGTGCAATAGCTTCGCGTTCATCACTTACTAACTTCGCCTCAAGTTTGAGGCTAGTCAGTTCAAATGCATCCTGAGCTAGCAAGGTATTGATCAGGAGAAGGAGCATGAGACCAATACCTCCAATCACAGATACAAAGATGGCGAAGAATTTACGATCGGCTTGCTTTCCGTCGGAAAGATCTGGCACAAGTTTGAGAGCAACTTGTGATGTCTTCTCGGCGAAAATTTCTTTTGAGCGAGTAATCGCTGGAGCTAGTGCTGTCATAGCCATTACGCGGCCACCCTTTCGATAGCGCGAAGACGCACTGATTGAGAACGTGAGTTCTCTTCGAGCTCGGCATCGGTTGGTGTCTCGCTTCCGCGAGTGATCATTGAGAACTTGGCGGCAAATTCAGGAAGATCAAATGGAAGATCGCGTGGAGTTCCAGATGTAGTTGATGCAACAAAAAGCTGCTTAACGATGCGATCTTCAAGTGATTGGAAGGACATAACTACCAAGCGAGCACCAACATTAAGAAGCTCTAAAGCAGCTGGAAGTGCGCGGGTAATGGTGCCTAGTTCATCGTTGGTTTCGATGCGAAGAGCTTGGAAGGTGCGCTTTGCAGGGTTGCCACCAGTGCGACGGGTAGCAGCTGGGATCGCCTCTTTTACAAGGCTTGCTAGCTGGGCTGTCGAGTTCATTGGAGCGATTGCGCGCTGCTTAACAATTGATTCAACGATACGTGTAGCAAACTTTTCTTCACCATAGGTGCGAAGAATGCGAACCAATTGACCTGGCTCGTAAGTATTGATGATCTCCCCCGCTGTTAGCGATTGGGTGCGATCCATGCGCATATCCAGTGGAGCATCTTGTGAGTAAGAGAAACCACGCTCTACCTGATCTAGCTGCATTGAAGAAACACCAAGGTCAAACAAAGCGCCATCGATGTTCTTGTACCCAAAACCAGCAACTACATCTGCAATGCCATCAAAGGTTGAATGAGCTGTCTTTAAGCGATCTGCAAATGGTGCAAGGCGCTCTGTGGCCTTTGCAATTGCATCAAGGTCACGATCGATTCCGATAACAGTTAAATGTGGGAACTTTTGAAGTAAAGCTTCGGTGTGGCCACCAAGACCCAAGGTCGCATCGACGACGACTGGATTAGTTGAAGCAGCAATTGCAGGGGATAAAAGATCGACACAGCGATCGCGCATTACAGATATGTGTTCTGTTGTACTTGTCATCTCTCCCCCTTTACCGCTAGTAGTTGATGCAGTGCTTTTTTCTGGTCTTACTTCTTTCCTTGCGACTCTCATCTCTGGTCACTGCCGGCCGACGGATCTTTGTGTTGCAACGGCGCCGGGGAAGGGACGTCGCTACGTTCGAAGGGTCGGCAGTGGCCACAAATGAGAGTTAGAACAAACCTGGAAAGACCTCCTCTGAAACATCAGCGAAGCTCTTTTCACGATC
>JBEAVJ010000019.1:0-18488 GCA_041160995.1 Actinomycetota bacterium
CATAGAAATGCATACCAATCGAGACGACAAGCGCGTCTCGGGTATAGCTCGCACTTTTGGCGGCTAGGGCGAAAATAAGACTCGCATGTAGTGCTGCATCTGCAGCACTTGGGGGAAGTGCTTTGGTGCGGTCGCACCAACGGGTTAATTCTACCGTGGATTATTGAATGGAAAAACCAACAGGCAATTCAAGACGATTGGCCGCTAATAACGCTGAATCAGTAAGAATTTCATGCGTAGAACCATCGGCAACAATGACTCCACCCTTCAAAATAACTGATCGCGCACATAGTTCATATGCATACGGAAGATCATGGGTAACCATCACCATTGTGATGTCCAGCGAACGCAAAATATCGGCTAATTCACGGCGGCTTGCTGGATCCAGGTTTGATGAAGGCTCATCTAAAACAAGGATTTCAGGCTTCATCGCAAGCACAGTTGCAACAGCTACACGGCGACGTTGTCCAAATGAAAGGTGATGTGGCGGACGCTCTTTGTACTCACTCATTCCAACAAGTTGAAGCGCTTCATCAACGATCGCATCTAGTTCAGCGCCACGCTTACCCATGTTGTATGGGCCAAAGGCAATATCTTCACCAACAGTTGGCATAAATAGTTGATCATCAGGATCTTGGAACACAATTCCGACCTTTGCGCGAATCTCTTTGATTGACTCTTTGTTCTTTGAATCAACAAGTTGACCTGCAACATGTATTGATCCGTGCGAAGTCGGGTGAATACCGTTCATATGCATGACTAGGGTTGTTTTACCTGCTCCGTTTGGACCAAGCAATGCAACACGTTCACCCTTTTGAACTGAAAGGTTCACACCAAATAGCGCTTGATTGCCATCGGGGTATGCGAAGGCAAGCTCTTTGATTTCTAGACTTGGCGTATTCATTACATTCTTCCAATCAGTAATTGAGCAATAAAAATAAGTGCAGCAACAAGTGGATAGATCATCGCTGTAAACCAAATGGAGCCCTTGATCTTGTGTTGATGCTCTTGGGGTAAAACTCCCTCATAACCACGCGACAACATAGAAAGATGCACTCTTTCACCACGTTCGTAAGAGCGAATAAACAATGCACCTGCGGCAGTTGCAAGCACCCTCCATGACTTCATTCCGGTTGCTTCAAAACCTCGCGATTCCCGAGCAATCTTCATCCGTTCCATTTCATCATTGACGACATTTACATATCGCAACATAAATGAGGCGATCTGAACCATCAGAACAGGTAATCGCAGACGTTCTAACCCTCGAAGGATTTCACGAGCAGTTGTCGATGTAGACAAGATAATTGCTGTCATCACGCCAAGCGTTCCCTTTACGACAATGCCAGCACCTGCAATTAAGCCTTCACGGTAAAGCTCAAATGGGCCTACCTGAATTGTTTCGCCAGAACCAAAGAAAGGCATCAAGATTGCAAAGAAGATGAATGGGATTTCAATCAATGCACGCTTAAAGAGGGTTCCATATGGAATCTGCGCGATTCTTACAACAACAAATAGCCACAAGAAATAGGCAACAAATGCGCCCCATTGCGTAACTGGAGTTGAGACAACGATCAGGATAAAGCTGAGCGCAGCAATGATTTTTAAGTGAGATGGAAGAGAGTGCACAACGGTATGACGATGTAGGTAGAGCCGCTCACCCACATCATGGCCATGATGGTGCTTTTCTTCTTGAACCTTAATTTTTTGCCTTTTGTGGTTTACGTGCAATCAACTTGAATGCAACACCCGCAACAACAGCGGTTCCAAGAACACCCACAACACCAGCGATACCAACTGAGGCACGCTCATTGTCAACACCCTTTGTACCGTAATCAGATAGAACTACATCAGCGTTGGTGTTTTCCTTAGCGGTTTCAATAAAGCCAATATCTTCAGCGACCTTTTCCAAACCATCTGGTGAAGATGATGCGTAGAAGGAGACAACTCCTGCTAGAAAGAGCGAAACAACAAAGCCAGCGATATAAAACTTTCGGTTGTTAGGCATGTCGAATCTCCAGTTTCTGATTGTTGTTCTTCCAGCCGTAAACCAAATCACTACGACTTGCAATTACCGCGCTGACTGTTAAACCTGTAATTAAACCTTCGCCGATTCCGATCAAGATATGTGTTCCAACCATTGCGCCAAGCACTGTGGTTGTTGAGTAGGTCGCTGTCGCACCCATTGCGTATTGAACGGTAAAGCTAATTGCAGCCATTGGAACTGAAACAAATCCACCGATCGCTGCAGCAAGTGGGATTGAAGCCTTCTTCTTTGGAAGAATCTTGCGAATCAAAAGAAAAGCACCGTAACCAGCCCACACGCCAACAAGTGCCATGTTAAATGTGCTCGCACCCAAAGCGGTTAATCCGCCATCGGCAAATAAAAATGCTTGCATCAACAAAACAATCGTGAGGGCCAATGTTGCAGCCCACGGTCCCACCAAGATTGCAGCTAAAGCACCACCAATTAAATGTCCGCTTGTTCCTGCAGCAACTGGAAAGTTGAGCATTTGAACGGCAAAGATAAAGACCGCGGTGAGACCGGCCAATGGCGCAGTCTTTTCATCTAACTGCGACCGAGCACCCTTGAGCGCTACTGCGACACCCGCTGCAGATAGGCCGGTGAAGATGACAGAGGTTTGGACATCAAGGAATCCATCAGGAATATGCATAGGAAAAGGTTAATGCAAACGATTCGCATCTGCCATATATAGGCAGGTGAGCGTGGCCTAGGGTATGCCAATGCGTAAATTCCTGGTGTTGGCGATGGTTGTCGCCCACCTGTTGCCCATCCAAGCTACCGCCTCCGATTGCTCATGGGATCGCGCCACTGGGTGGGTTGCTCGCGAAAATCAAAAAGCTGGAGATAGGAAATGGAGCGAAGGCGTGCCCCTGCGCTACAGCGCTGATTTTTCTCGCAGGAAAGATATTCCGCGAATTGAAGGGTATCTAAGTTCGAGCAGTGCAACCTGCGGAGAAAAGTTAACTCTCACAACAGTTGGTTCCAAGAAATTTACCGCCTCGATTTATCGCATGGGTTACTACAACAACTCTGGCGCTCGCCTTGTGAAAACTTTGAAATCTCCAAAAAGTATTTCAATTGATTCTAAGACCCCACCTGGGCAGTATTTGATCAAACTTTCAAACAGGTTAAGAGCTGCAACCTTCGTACCATTTCTTGTCCATGATGTTAATCAGAGCGATCTAACTTTCATGTCATCAGTTCTAACCTGGCAGAGCTATAACCAATGGGGCGGTTACTCACTGTACAAAGGCCCAGATGGTAAACGAGAAAGTATGGCCACAAGTGTGACCTTCAATCGTCCATACGATGGTGACGGTTCAGGCCAATTTAGATATATGGAACAACCTTTGTTAACCATGATGGAAAAAATGGGTCTAGACATTAACTACGCAACTGATTTTGAAGTTGATCGAAACCCAGAAATTTTCAATACAACAAAGGCAATCGTTGTCGGCGGTCATAGCGAGTACTGGACAATTCAAATGCGCCAGCGCATAGAAGTTGCGGTCGCACAAGGTAGACATCTTTTAGTTTTCGGTGGAAACACCGCTTATGGCATTACTGAAATCAAAGGCAGAGAGATCTCAGGACGTAAACCATTTCGAGAGATTAATCAGCCAGAGTCATTGCTGCTTGGATCTCAGTACTTCGCTCTTGGAATCAAAAAGGATTTAATCTCAAACAATGTCTGGCCTTTTTCCGTATTGCGTACAGATGCAGTGATAAAGGGCTTATATGGCTATGAAGCAGACACGGCGTTGGGAACCGTTGGTCCAGGCGTTCAAGTAGTTGCACGTGCCGCGATAAGCCCTACAGAAAAGGGTTTTGTCGCAATGTCCACCTATTACAACGCTCCCAGCGGTGCATCGGTTTTAAATATGGGTACCAACGCTTGGGTTTGTGCGATGAGCAACCGCTGTCCTTGGGGCCACACCTTTGACCCAATGGATCAACAACAGGTCAACATGGTGACCACAGAGGTGCTCAAAGCGGTCAAAACTTCAAAATGGCCAGTGGCGCAGATTGATTTTCCCAGCCGTCCTTAACCAGATGCGTATAAGGTCTCGTGCATGAGTGAAGACGAAGGCATGGAAGAACTCGTCACTGAAGAGATGCTCTGGGATCGAATCCCTGAAGTAGAGGGTGAAGAACGTGCCAGCACTTACTACGAATTAAGTGCACGAATTTATGCGCGCGGTCAATATGACGAAGCATTAGCTCTTGCCGAAACCGCTCGCGATATTTATTCACAGTTAGGTGCATCTGTTTCTTCCGAAGGTTTAGCTCAAGCCTATTCCGCAATTGGTTACAACTTAAATCAACTAAAGCGTATGGATGAAGCAGCAACCGCTATGAGCAAAGCTGTTGAAATCCTGCGCGAGAACAAGTCACCTATCGCTTTAGAGCTTGCATGCACACTTGGTGAATGGTGGTACTCATCAAAGAAGTATGACAAAGTTGTTGAAACTATGAATGAGTGCGCACAAGAGCATTTAGTCGATGGAAATGAAATTGGTGCGGCTAACGATCTACATCTCATTGGATGTGCCGAACGCGAACTAAAGAATTATGAAAAGGCGATCGAAGCATTCAAAGAGGCACGCTCCTTATTTAAGCGCAACAAAGAGGTAATCCATGTTGCTCGCTGTGATCAAAAGATGGCTTCGTGCTTGATTGAATTAGGTGAAGGTGAACTTGCACTAGAAACAGCGCGCAAAGCGGTTGATGTATTTGAGACAGGACATGATCACCGTCGCGAGACCTTTGCTTCCTTTGAGTTTGGCAAGGCGCAGATCCTGCTTGAAAAATATGATGAAGGACTTGCGACTTTGGAAAATGTCTTAGCGATCGTTAGTGAAGATGAACCCAAGGATTTTGAGTTCATCGTCGATATCGAATCTCGAATCGCAAAGATTTTGCGCATGCAGGGACGCGTAGATGAAGCTGATGAGATTGAACGTCGCCTTAAGTCGGTTCAAGAGGCGCTGGAGGATGAACCTGAGCGTGATCTCCTCAATTAAAGGCAGAGATCAACTCAGCATCACGATGGTGTGCCTCGGCAATATCTGCCGTTCGCCCATGGCTGCAGCTGTTTTAGCCAACAAAAAGCTCTCGATCAAATCTCCCGCTATCTCTGTAGATAGCGCTGGAACCGGACCGTGGCACATAGGCCAAGGCCCGCATCCATCTTCAAAAAAGATTTGGGAAAAAGCTGGATACAAGCATGAACACACAGCAAAGCAATTTACGAGTAATGATTTTTATGTTCATGATTTGATATTAGTAATGGATTCCAGCAATTATCACAACGTTGTTTCCTTGGCTGAAAACGAAGAGCACCGTTCAAAGGTTTTTTACTTAAGAAGTTTTGATCCAGAATTAAAGGGAATCGATCCAAACTCTGCTGATTACTTTAAGTTAGAGGTTCCAGATCCTTACAACCAAAGTGATGAAGCGTATGAAACAACATTAGCTATGGTTGAACGCGCGGTGGATGGCTTGCTTGCCGAATTAACCTCTTAACGAGGTAAGTGTTGCAAAGCCCAGTGATACATAGCTATCGCACCTGCTGCTGATGCATTCATAGACCGAGTCGAACCATATTGATTAATCTCATATAAAACTTCACAGACCGCAATACCGTCATCTGACATACCCGCACCTTCTTGCCCAAACAAAAGTACGCAACTTTCAGGTAACTGTGCAGACTCCAATTGCTTTGAACCTGGAACGTTATCTATTCCAATAATCGGCAAACTTTTTTCTTTGCAGTACTTTGCGAAATCTTCAATAGTTGGATGGTGCATCACAGTTAGATATCTATCGGTCACCATCGCACCACGCTTGTTCCAATCACGCTTACCAACGATATGAACCCCTGAAACATTGAAAGCGTTGGCTGTTCTGACAATCGACCCAATATTGAGATCATGTTGCCAGTTTTCGATAGCGATCTGCAGTTTGTGACGTTTAGTGTTCAAATCCGCCACAATCGCTTCAACTGTCCAGTATCGATAGTGATCTAAGACATTTCTACGATCGCCATTCAGTAATAATTCAGGATCGTATTGATCCCCTTCAGGCCATGGTTTCTCGTGAGGTCCAACACCTACAACAGGGAAAAATTCACCTGGGCCAATACTGGCGGGGGTTGTTGGAGAAGACATGTATGCACTCTAAACTGAATACATGTCAGCTATCAACACAGTCGTTTATGTAATTCACCTACTGTCTGTATTAGGCATCCTTGTCCTATTACTGCTTCAGTCGAAGAAAACTCCTCGCACGCTAAACCCAGGAGTACTTCACGCAAGCCTTACTGCGCTAATAGCTGGAATCATTTTGGTCGGCCTTCATAACGTTGTTAAGCCTGATGAAGAGCTCAACCACATCAAGGTTGGCATCAAGTTCATATTCTTACTTGTCATTCTGGTTCTAGGTTATACAAATCTAAAGAAGCCAGAACTTCCAAAGAAGGTATGGCTGACGATGCTTGGCTTGACCCTTACAAATATCGTTATAGCTTCCTGGCGCTAGAAAGTAACAATGCGCTCTTTGTACCGTGTAGTCGCGATAGGCCTTGCCTTAATGCTTTCGGTACTTCCTGCCCATGCAGCGTTAAGCCCAGAGTCAATTCCTGCCGCCTTTGATGAGCTACTGAAAAATCAAAATCTTGCAAACCCAGCAATGATTATTATTGATGGCAATACCGGTGCGGTTATTTATGAGAAAAACGCTTACTCACAACGTAAACCCGCATCTGTCATGAAGATACTGACAGGCGCGGTAGTACTGGATCACCTTGATCCACTATCAACATTTGGCACAACGGTAAACATTAATCCCGAACTAAAAACTGTAATCGTTCGTGGCTCTTATGATCCCTGGATCAGTTTGGATCACAACACAGCACGTAAAATGAATCGTGCATCTCTTCCATATATTGGTTTTCGCACGATGACATATGTAAAAGAGTTCAACGGTGGTTCACTGAAGAATTACAAGGTTATTTACAGCGGGCTGTACTCGCAGGATGTTTCAAATTTGAAAGCCTTTTGGGCCAAGCGAAACTTCAAACCCGCTATGAAGGCGGTTACCGACGAAGAAGCTTTTATGGCACTTGGCGAGCAGGTAGTTGCAGAGAGTTCACCGACAGTAGGAGCCTTACTGGACTGGATTCTGCTCTGGAGCGACAATCTAATTTCAGAGCGTTTAGCCCGTTTATCTGCAAAAGCCGCTGGTTATGGCATGGATGACAAAGGCGTGGACAAAGTCTTTAGAGATTTGTTAGCCAACCTAGAGATTGATGCAACAAAGTTAGTTGTTGCAGATGCAAGCGGCTTGTCTAGAAAAAATAAGATCACCGCAAAGTTAATGGGTGAACTGCTTTACAAACTTCGCAAGGATGAAAAGTACGCCTTGATGTATGCGGGTCTTCCAGTTGGTGGAGTATCTGGAACTCTTCGTACCCGTTTTCTCACGACCGCACCGGGAGCGGTTGGTTTAGTGAGAGCAAAAACTGGAACGCTTAATGGAACCGCAACCCTTGCTGGTTATGTTCAATCTACCGATAGAGAGTATGTCTTTGTGACTCTTGCAGATGAGATTGCTAAGGGAAACTCAGCGCTTAATCGAGCACGTGCAGCGATTGATCGAGTACTTGGACGAATCGCAGCTCCAAATATTCCAGCCGAGATTTCTCCAGCCCCTTAATTGTTGGAGTAGATCTTTATCTGTCCCTTGTAACAAGCAACCCAGGTATTTCCAGTTGGAACATCGTAGGTAATTCCAATTGGCTCATTACACGCGAGACATAGTGTCACTCTTATAGTTCACAACGTATAGGGCAGAACCATCAGCTGAAATAGCAAGACTTCGTGCAGCTTCACCAGTTCTAACAGATTTGCCTGGCTTGTTTGTTAGCAGATCCCAAGAGGCCACACGGCCAGAAAGATTCATCGTGACATACATCTTTGAGTTATCAGGTGACAAAACGATTGCACGCGGATTGCTTCCAATCGGAATATGCGAGGTAGAAAAATCCTGCAGGTTGATTACATGAATCCTATTTCCACCCATTTCAGCTACATATGCCTTTGTGGAGTCATTGCTAATCGCTATTCCACGTGGGTATCGGCCAATTTTTACCGTCTTTACAACCTTGTTTTGCTCAATGGAGATGATTGAAACGGTGTAAGAACACCAATTTGCAACTAATAGGTACTTGTTATCAGGCGTTATTTCAACAACTTTTGGAACTGATCCAACGGGGTAAACAGCATCTATTTGGTAATCACTTCGATTAATTCTGTAAACAAAACTCTTGTCGTAACCATCGGAAGGTGAGCAAGTGTCAGTTCCTTCTTTGTTGTAACCCTTGCCGTACATGGCGTAGTTACTAACGTATAAGTACTTTCCATCTGGCGAGAAGGTTCCTTCTACAGGAGAACCTTTGTACTTTCCAGAGTTCTTAGAGAATCCAAAATCCTTTAATGAAACAGAGTCAGCGATGGTATGTACAAGCTCAAATGTCTTTGCGTTATATACAGTCACTGAATGTCGATACATCATGTTATGTGCGCTCACAACACCATCACCTGAGCTTCGTACAGATTTAGGTGCGATGGATCCATTAATTGTGTGAATTAACTTCATTGATGGCGAGACAACCTCCGCCTGCGCGGGTGCTCCAACTACACACAATGAAGCTAGGGTAAAGAAGATTAAGAACTTAGAGCGCATTTGCTAACTGTACTAGTTAGTCGTCATCGCCTTCATCATCATGGTCACGACCATGATCATCATCTTCATCATCCTCATCATCATCTCCACCGGTAGGCAACTTGGAGATCGCTGGATTTGCCAACTTAGTGGTGGCAACAGCGCCAACAACAGCTGCTGCTGTGGTTGTTGGATTGGCAACAGCGGATTTAACAGATGAAACCGCTTGCGCTGTTGGAGCGCTATCAGAGTGGATTGATTGAGTTGCATGTGGGATTAATTCAGAGAATGAAGTTACATTTTGGGTTTGAGCAGTAACCGCACCTACGCCCAGGATTAGCGCAGCCACTAGAACGGCGCTTACAGGTAACGACTTTGACACCTTGCGAAGCTCTGGCTTCTCATCGTTGTCAGTTATCTCAAACCATTCGGGCTTGTTGTTCTCAGTCATGGTAAATCCCTTCGTTGAGAGCAAGGTAACTATTGTCCCTGTGAGAGGTCTGGGAGGCGTACTCCTAAAGGCTGGGTAATCTTGGCGCGTGAGCAGCGCTATGCGGGGATACCTCGATCTAATGAAGTTAAGAGTGGTAGAACTCTTGCTCGTCTCGACTTTGCCCGCGATGGTTTTAGCTGCAAAGGGATTACCGGAGTTTGGCTTAGCTTTCGCAACAATTCTTGCAGGCACTCTCGCCGCCGGAAGCGCAAATGCGTTCAACATGGTGATTGAAAGTGATCTTGATAAGTTAATGGCGCGCACCGCAAAGCGTCCAATTGTTACTGGTCAGATTTCAAAGAAGAATGCAACAGTTTTTGCAACTCTGATTGGGCTTCTTTCCTTAATTATTTTTTGGATTTTCACAACGCCGTTGGCAACACTTCTTGCACTTATTGCAATTGTTTTCTACGTCGTTGTTTACACCATGGCGCTGAAGCAACGCACCTCACAAAACATTGTTTGGGGTGGTGCTGCTGGTTGTATGCCAGTGTTGATTGGTTGGGCTGCAGTTACTAATTCATTGTCACCAACTGCATGGGCTTTCTTCTTTGTTATTTTCTTTTGGACACCACCACATTTCTGGGCCTTAGCAATTAAGTACAAAGATGATTACGCCGCAGCGGGAACACCAATGCTCCCAGTTGTTGCAACGAAGGGGCGAGTCCTTAAGGAGATGTGGTTTCACACCATCTTGATGATTGCATCATCTATCTGGTTGATTGTCGCTGCTGAACTACCTGTGTGGTCTTTGGTTGTGACCATCGCTCTTGGTTTAGTTTTCGCTGTGCAACTTGTTGCGCTGAAAGAAGGATCAGAAGAGTATGCAAAGGTTGCTGGAAAGATTTTTCAGTGGTCTATTACTTATTTGAGCTTGCTGTCAGTGCTGCTAGTTGTTGCACAACTACTTAGCTAAAGCTTGCTGCAAATCCTTTATCAAATCACTTGAGTGTTCTAATCCCACTGACAAGCGCAATACCGAAGGTGTAATTCCCATATCAGCCTGAACTTCTGGCGCTAAACGTCGATGTGTTGTTGATGATGGGTGGGTAATTAATGATTTGCTATCACCCAAATTGTTAGAGATATCAATAACTCGAAGCTTGTTCATAAAGGCAAAAACTTCGGCCTGAGAACCATTGAACTCAATACCAATTGTGGAACCACCACCATTGTTCATCTGTTTCATTGCCAATTCATGACCTGGGTGAGACTTCAAACCTGGGTAACGGACAGATTTGATTGCAGGTTGCTTTTCTAGGAATTCGGCAACGGCCTGTGCATTTGAAACCATACTCTCGACCCGCATGTGCATTGTTTCCAATGATTTAACCAGCACCCATGCATTGAATGCGCTGAGGGCAGGACCTGTATGACGCACGAAGGGAAGTAATTTTTCTTGAATGTAAGAAGCAGATCCCAACAATGCACCAGCAAGTACTCGACCTTGACCATCAATGTGCTTAGTTGCAGAGTACATAACAACATCTGCACCAAGTGATAATGGTTTTTGTAGCACTGGAGATGCCATTACGTTGTCCACAATTACTGTTGCTCCAACTTTATGAGCTAGCTCGCTCACCATTGCGATATCAACGATTTCAAGCAGTGGATTACTTGGTGTTTCTATAAAGACAGCCTTTGTTGGCTTGTTAAGCGCCTTGGCCCAAGCAGCGGGATCATTTCCCTTTACTAGTTCAAAGGTAACGCCCCACTTTGGCAAAAACTCTGTAATTACAACGTGACAAGAGGAGAACATGGCAGCTGATGCAACAACATGATCACCTTGTTCAACTAGGCATGCAAGGGATGCAAACATGGCAGACATTCCCGAACCAGTCGCCACACACATCTCAGCACCTTCAATTGCAGCCAAACGCTTTTCAAACATCGCAATGGTTGGATTATGGAAACGGCTGTAAAGATAGTGATCAGTTTCTTCGGCAAAGGAATCAAATGCTTCTTCTGCCGATGTATATGTAAAGCCACTGTTAAGAAATAAAGCTTCAGATGTTTCACCAAAACCTGTACGAGCAAGACCAGCGCGAACTGAATGTGTTTGTGGATGTAATTCCCAGTCAGGTCCCAGAGTTTCTGGACGAGGTTGATACCCCCAAGGTCGTTTACTCATGGCTCAATTGTGGCAGAGTAAGGCCATGACTAATACTGCTATTTCAGTCTCAGATCTATCCAAGAAGTATGAGGATCGCTTAGCGGTCTCACACATCAACTTTGAAGTACCGCTCGGTACGGTGTGTGGCTTTGTTGGCCCAAATGGCTCAGGCAAGACAACCACTATGCGCATGTTGCTTGGACTCATTACTCCAACAACAGGTCAAGGGCACATTCTTGGCGAGCCAATCGAACACCCTGAAAAGTATTTGAGCCGAGTCGGCGCAATGATTGAAGGCCCAGCTTTCTATCCTGCTTTGTCAGGACATGAAAACTTGATGGTGCTTGCACGACTTGGTGGCTTTCCTATCGAACGGGTTCAAACACTTTTAGAAAAAGTTGGTCTTGGGGATCGTGGAAAATCTAAGTACAAGACTTATTCATTAGGTATGAAACAACGTTTAGGAATTGCAGCTGCTTTACTGCCAGATCCAAAGTTGCTTATGTTGGATGAACCTACAAATGGCCTAGATCCTGAAGGAATTCAAGAGGTACGCGCATTGCTGCGTGAGCTTGCAAATGATGGAACTACCGTGTTTGTTTCCTCCCACTTACTTTCTGAGCTAGAAATCATCAGCGATCACATAGTGATGCTACGTAAAGGTGAAATCGTTTTTGCTGGCCCTATTGGCGATTTAATGACGAAGCAGCAACCAACAATCATTGCCAAATCGCTTCAGCATGCCGACCTTGCAAAGATTGTTGCAATCGCCGAAAAGTCAGGACATCACGCAGTTATTCGCAATGACTCTGTTCATGTTCTAGCACCGATGGAATGGGCGCCGGTTCTTAACAAAGCCGCCTTCGATGCAGGAATAACCTTGGCGCAACTTGCTCCTCAGTTGCCAAACCTTGAAGAAACATTTTTTGAAATGACGGGGGATAAGTAATGTTAAATGTAGTCAGAGCAGAACTTCGTAAGTTACGTCGCCCAACATTATTTCTAGGCACCATGGGTGCGGTTGTTTTCTTCAGTGGACTCTTTTCAGCGCTACTTTATTTGTTGATTGATTCACCGCAAGGCAATGCTGATCGCGGACAGGTGATTAGTCGCGAGGTATTAGCTCTTGCAAGCGGTGGCGTGCAAGGCTTCGCAAGCGTGGGTGGCTTCTTAGGAATCATCGCTTTGTGTGTTTTTGCTGCCCAGACTGCGCAGGAGTACACCTATGGAACTCTTCGCAATTTGTTAGTTCGCCAGCCAAGCCGTATGAAGATTTTGGCTGGAAAGTTAATTTCAATGAAGATCTTTGCATTGGTAATGATTGTGTTGTCAGCGATTATCAGCATTGCGACATCTGTGATCTTGGCGCCAACTGTTGATGTCTCAACCGATTTGTGGTTTTCAAGCGCAGGCATTGAGTTCATCTATACAACATTTATCAATGTAACTATTTCAGTAGTGGGCTTTGGAATCATCGGAATGGTTCTAGGACTACTACTGCGCTCACCAATCAGCGCCATCTCATTTGGTGTCCTATGGTTATTAATTGTTGAGAATCTGCTGGTAGCGGTAAAGAGTTCTACGCAATCATGGTTGCCGGGATCACAGTTAACGATTATTGCTTCAGGTGGTAGTTCTGATGTCACCTACTCGCATGCCCTTGCTGTTGGAGGCGCATATGTCGCAGTTGGTGCCTTAGTGGCATCAATACTCTTTGTTCGTCGTGATGTAGCTAATTAAGGACACTCACACCTAAAAACCGCTTTTTCCAAGGTTGGGCATTTATTCTTGAGCCCTTCCCTCCGAAAGGTTAATTGTGAAAAAGAGTTTTAGGGCGATTTCGCTTGCGGTAATTGTTGCTCTGGCGGTTCCGTCAGTTCCTGCATTAGCAGCCCCAAAACCAACCTTGGCCGAGATTGAAGCCGCTAAGAAGGTAGAAGCGGCAAAGAAAAAGGCAGCTGATGCGCAAGCTAAAAAGTTAGCAGCTGCAAATCAAAGTTTGAGAACACTGACAGCTAAAGCTAACGCTGCAACTGCGCTGTATAGAAAAGCCCAAGCAGAGTTAGCGGTCGCGACAACTGCGGCAAATATCGCGGCTAAGCATGCAGCTGAAACTGCAGCCGCGGTAGCTGAAGCTCATAAAACAATCGGACGCCTTGCAGCTAATGCATACATCATGGGTGGAAGCCTTTCAGATGTTCAACCATTGCTAAGTGCTAATGGCCCACAGGATTTAATTGATCAGCTATCAACTCTTGGCACTCTTGGATCACAAAACTCTGTCGCACTTGATCGATTCAAAGTTGCAGAAGAAGAGGCTCGTAAAGCTAAAAAGATTGCCGATGATGCAAAAGCAGTTCAACAAATTGCAACACAAAAAGTTGCTGATGCAAAAAAGGTTGCAGATGATGCAAAGGCTGAACAAGCAAAAGAGGTAGCAAAACTTCAAAAGGTTCAAGATGAGTTAATGCGTCAATTGATGAGCGCTCGAAAAGTAAGAACTACTCTTGAACAACAAAGACAGCTGGCGTTACTTGAAGAGAGCCAAGCGAGCACCGCTACTCAGACAACGGGTCAGAAGAGTGTTTGGCCAGATCGTGGCTTCCAAGGTAGATCTACAATTAGAACCACCCAAGCACAACGTGACAAAGCGGTTGCATTTGCTAAAGCTCAAGTGCTTGCACGTAAACCTTATATTTGGGGATCTGAAGGTCCTAACTCCTTTGACTGTTCTGGATTGGTTTACGCCGCATATAGAGCAGCTGGATTAGGTTGGCCAAACTGGGATCGCCTCAACTCAGCGTTGTATTCGGGGTATACAAAGCATGTTTCATTGAAGGAGCTTGTTCCAGGAGATCTTCTCTTCTACTCCTACAAGGGAACAATTTCGACAATTCACCACATCACGATTTACGCTGGAAATGGAATGATGTGGGAGGCCAACTCAAAGGGTAAAGGCTTGCTCTACTCAAACATCTACAGCATCAAGGGTCTGATGCCATTTGGTGGTCGCGTCTAAGTCAGCACTACTCTTGAGCCATGACGACAGCGGTTCCGGCGGTACGAAACGCTGTACGCACCTGGCTTGAAAAGTATGAAGCTGGCGACACAGTTCTAGTCGCAGTTTCTGGTGGAGCAGATTCATTAGCTCTAGCTCATGCACTTTCAGTTGAATCAAAAGAGTTTGTGATCACGGTAATCGGTGTAACTGTTGACCATCAACTGCAAGAGAGTTCATCGATGCAGGCAGAAAAAGTCAAAGAGCAGTTAAAACTTTTTGGCTTAGCTTGCATCACTAAGAAAGTAAATGTTGATCTTAAAGATGGTTTAGAAGCATCTGCTCGGACCGCACGTTATGCAGCTTTACAAGAAGCAGCTAACGAAAAGAATGCTGTTGCAGTATTTCTAGGACACACACGTGATGATCAAGCTGAAACTGTCTTACTTGGCTTAGCTCGAGGATCAGGAACACGTTCTCTTTCAGGAATGGCACATCACAGTGGATTGTATGTACGTCCGTTATTAGAGATTACTCGTATTCAAAATGAAATGTATTGCGAAGAATTGAATCTGAAGTTTTGGAATGATCCCCACAATGAAAATCCGGAATTTTCACGAGTACGTGTTCGTACCGAAGCGTTGCCGATCTTGGAAAAAAGCATCGGTCCTGGAATTGCCGAAGCACTCGCTCGTAGTGCGCACCTGTTAAGAGATGATGCCGATGCATTAGATCATTGGGCAAAGCGAGAGGAGATTCACTTAGATCTTTCAGATCTTGATTGCGCCCACCTAGAAACTTTGCCTCGAGCAGTTAGAAGCCGCATCATCAGAGCGGCTATCTATGCAGCGGGTGCCCCAGCCGGAATGGTCACGATGGAGCATGTGAGCGCGGTTGAGGCCCTAATCTCCGCGTGGAGCGGCCAAGGTGCGCTCAATTTGCCGGGCGGTGTGAAGGTTGAGCGGATTTCGGGCAGACTTTCGCTCTCACAGCACCGACCTTAGGGAGAACCGTGGACTTAGAAGCAGTCAAGGGCGATATTGAACGTGTAATCGTTACCGAAGAGCAGTTGCAAGCACGAATTAAGGAGCTTGCCGCACAGGTTGATAAGGATTACGAAGGAAAAGATTTGCTCCTTGTTGGTGTTCTTAAGGGTGCAGTAATGGCTGTTGCCGATTTTTCTCGCGCACTGCAACGTCACATCGACATGGATTGGATGGCGGTCTCTTCATACGGCTCCGGAACAAAGTCGAGCGGTGTTGTTCGAATTCTCAAAGATCTTGATCGTGACATCACAGGCAGAAATGTTTTGATTATTGAAGACATTGTTGACTCGGGTTTAACACTTTCATGGCTCAAGACAAATCTTGAATCACGCGGAGTTGGCTCTGTCGAGATCCTTTCAATTCTTCGTAAGCCAGATGCTGCAAAGGTCGAAGTTGATGTGAAGTATGTCGGCTTTGATATTCCAAAGGATTTCGTCATTGGCTACGGATTGGATTTTGACGAGAAGTACCGCAACCTTCCATTCATCGGCGTGCTTGCAAAGCACATGTACGAATAATTTCTGGAGTCCCCACATATGTCACAAGTTCAAAAGCCGAAGAAGCCCGTAAAAAAGAGTTTCTCAGGTAAACAAACATCTAAGAAAGCTCCAACAAAGAGTCAGAGACTTTTACGTGGACCACTCTTTTGGATTATCGCTGCGATTTTCGCAGTTACGGTTTTTGGACAGATTTCATCTGCGGGCGATCGCTACACACAAATTGAAACCTCGCAGGCGCTCGATGCAATTTCAAAGGCACAAGTTCAATCAGCTGAACTGGTTGATAGAGATCAAAAGATTCGCCTGATATTGAACCCTGGCAGCACAATTAAGGGCTCTTCAAAGGTTGAAGCATTTTATGTTGCACGCCAAGAACCAACAATTGTTGACGCGCTAACAGGTAATCCACCTCCTAAGGGCTGGAATGTGAAGGTTCCTTCACAATCAATTCTTGTTTCATTCTTATTCTCAATCGTTCCATTCCTACTTATCGGCTTCTTGTTCTTCTGGATGATGAGCCAAGCGCAGGGTGGAAATAAGGTTTTCCAATTTGGAAAGTCACGGGCAAAGCTCCAAGATCCTGATGTACCTAAGACAACCTTTAAGGATGTTGCTGGCGCAGATGAGGCTCTAGCCGAACTTGATGAAATCAAAGATTTCTTAGCCAAGCCAGTCCTCCAGGAACTGGAAAGACCCTTCTTGCTCGTGCTGTTGCTGGTGAAGCGGGAGTTCCTTTCTACTCAATCTCCGGATCTGATTTCGTTGAAATGTTTGTTGGAGTAGGTGCTGCTCGTGTTCGCGATCTCTTTGCTCAGGCTAAAGAGAATGCACCTGCAATTGTCTTCATTGATGAAATTGATGCAGTTGGCCGTCAACGTGGAGCAGGTATGGGTGGTGGACATGATGAACGTGAACAAACCCTTAACCAACTTCTTGTAGAGATGGATGGATTTGAAGATAACTCAAAGGTTATTTTGATTGCAGCAACAAACCGACCAGATGTTTTGGATCCAGCGTTGCTTCGTCCAGGCCGTTTTGATCGTCAGATCGCAGTGGATCGCCCAGATCTCAAGGGCCGCGAAGCGATTTTGCAGGTTCACGCAAAAGGTAAGCCGATTAGCGATGAGGTAAAGCTAGTTGATTACGCACGTCGTACGCCTGGTTTTACAGGTGCAGATCTGGCAAATGTTCTCAACGAGGCTGCGCTGCTATCTGCTCGCGATAACAAGGCAACTATTGGAAATATCGAACTTGATGAAGCGATCGACCGCGTAATGGCAGGACCACAACGCAAATCACGTTTGATGAATGATGATGAACGTCGTGTTACCGCGTATCACGAAGCCGGTCACGCACTCGTTGCTCATGCTTTGCCACATACAGATCCTGTACACAAAGTTACGATCATGCCTCGTGGACGTGCACTTGGTTACACAATGGTGCTTCCAGATGAAGATAAGTACTCAACAACTCGTAATCAGTTGCTGGATCAATTGGCGTACTCACTAGGTGGACGTGCCGCTGAAGAGCTGATCTTCCATGATCCATCCACTGGCGCATCAAACGATATTGAAAAAGCAACGGCACTTGCACGTGCCATGGTGACGCAATACGGAATGACTGAAGCTGTTGGCGCAATTAAATTAGGAGGCGGTTCTACCGAACCTTTCCTTGGTCGCGATTATGGTCACCAACGTGATTACAGCGAAAACATTGCGGCGGTAGTTGATCGCGAAATTCGCTTATTGATTGAGAACGCACACCAAGAGGCTTATGACATTTTGGTTGCCAACCGAAAGATCCTTGATGAAATGGTGATACATCTTCTTGAAAAGGAAACTTTGAATAAGGAAGAGATCGCTGAAATTTTTAAGAAGGTTAAGCTTGTAACCAAGCGCCCTGCCTGGACGGGTTCAGCAACACGTATTCCTTCGGAGCAACCACCAGTTGATGTTCCAGAGCGTTTAGTTGTTGAAGCGCCAACAGAAGAGAAGAAGAAGCCCGTGCGACGTAAGAAGGCTGCAAGTGACGGTAAATAAGGTCACCGTCTCCGATGGTCGCGCATCTGGTCCTTATGACCAGGAACGTGCGGAAAAGGCTGTTCGTGAACTGCTTTTAGCCCTGGGTGAAGATCCAGATCGCGAAGGTTTAAAGGAAACTCCAGCGCGCGTAGCTCGTGCGATGAAGGAAAACTTTGAAGGATTGTGGCAATCACCTGAAGATGTCTTAACGACAACCTTTGATATTGGCCATGAGGAGCTTGTCATTGTTCGCGACATCGAAGTCTTTTCTCATTGCGAGCACCACTTAACGCCGTTCCATGGAGTTGCACATATCGGTTATATCCCACGCGGCAAAATAACCGGCCTTTCAAAATTAGCTCGCTTGGTTGATATGTATTCAAAGCGCCCACAAGTACAAGAGCGTTTAACAACTCAAATTGCAGATGCAATGGTTGATATCTTGGATCCACTAGGTGTAATCGTTATTATTGATTGCGAACATCTATGTATGTCGATGCGTGGAGTTAAGAAATCTCATGCTCGAACAACGACATCTGCAGTGCGTGGAGCGTTAAACAATCCTGCTACT
>JBEAVJ010000118.1:0-5046 GCA_041160995.1 Actinomycetota bacterium
TGAAAGCTGGATATTGATCGTTGCGCCTTGGTAATCCAGGTTGGTCAAAGGTCCGCCAACAAACTTTGTCTCTGCCGCTTGCGCTGACACAGGTGTCAAAAGCGATGCGATCAAAGCAACAAGTACTAGCTTCTTCATTTTTCTCCTTATTTAACGGTGATAGGAATAAACAGATCTGAACTTCGATCATTGCTACGCAGGTGATCGGCACGTACGGTGATCGCACACTTAACCTTGGTGCAATCAAACTTTCCAATTCGCTTTGAGATCTTTACCTTCTGGGTAAAGCGACCACCAGGTAAAAACTCTTCCGTTAAACCAACGGCATACGGTGGGGGATTAGATGAAATCCAAAAAGATGCTTCGCTTAATCCAGCTTTGTTAACTCCACCACCGCATGGTGTTGGAACCTTGCCCTTTGCAGGAATAACGCAAAACGCTAAATAGATACCAACGGTTTCATCAAAGTAGTTACCTTTAACCGTTATAACTGAACCGTTTTTTACTGTGGTTTTTGAAACAGATAAGAGCTGACCTTGTGAACCTTTAACTGATGCGGCAGAGGATGCGGGCATAGAAGCAATAGTGATAGCCACTACTAATGCCACTATTTTCCTCATGGCCTCACTCTAAATTAGCCCTAGAAAACACTTATCCGACAGGACACAGATATATGTCGGAGAAAGATTTGGCAGACTACCCCCATGAGAAAAGTGGTGATTTTTGTGCTTGCGCTGCTGCTTTCTGGCTGTTCGCAAAGCCCAGTTGCCAGCAGTTACACAATTTCTCAGGAAGATGTGAGATCGATTTCACTTACTACCGACACTGCATTAACGGCGTCACGTGTTGTTGTTTTGGCAAATGGAGTCGCCGAGATTATTCAATCGCTCAATGCGCAATCAATCATCGTAGGTCGAGACATCTCTAGTACTGAAGACTCATTGGCCGATATTCCGATAGTGACATCGGGGCATCAGGTTTTGCCAGAGAAAGTTATCTCACTTAAACCCGATCTTGTGTTGATCGATGCATCAACAGGTCCAAAGGCAGCGATAGCGACGATCAAAGCAGCGGGCATCACGGTGGTTGAAACACCGGAGAGCTGGAGCCTTGAGGATCTACCTATCAAGGTTCGAGCCGTTGGCGCTGCGATTGGTGCACAAGCACAAGCTGAATTATTAATTCAGGAGTTAAACAGTTCACTTAAGGTTTCAACTGTAAAGAGTTCTCCACGAGTTGCCTTTCTTTATCTGCGTGGCACATCCTCAATTTACCTAATAGGCGGCCAAGGATCTGGTGCGGACTCTTTGCTCAAGGCGATAGGAGCAGTTGATGTTGGTGCACAAAGTTTAGCTCGACCATATAACACCTTAACCGCTGAAAGTTTGGCCGCCCTTAACCCCGATGTCATTCTTGTGATGAGCAAAGGTCTTGAATCAGTAGGGGGAGTTCAAGGTTTGTTGAAACTTCCTGGTGTAGCGCAAACAAAGGCGGGGAAGAACTCTGCCGTCATCGATGTCGATGATTCACTGCTTTTGTCCTTTGGGCCGAGAACACCATCATTAGTTGAAGCTTTAGCTGATGCACTCAGTAAAGTTGCTCCATGAAAAAGTGGCTTCCAGCATTACTTTTAGCGGCTGCATTCATCACCTCTTTATATGTTGGTGCAACACAGATTGATGATTTTTGGTCAGCTTTAATCAATCCAGGTAGCAATGAGATTCTGTGGCAGATCAGATTTCCGCGCGTAACCGCTGCGGTAATTGTTGGCGCAGCGCTAGGTGTTGCCGGGTTATTAGCGCAAGGTGCCTGCAATAACGCGGTCGCAGAGCCGGCAATTCTGGGCACAGCAGCAGGTGCCTCATTTGGAGCGGTTCTAGCGATTAGTTCAGGGCTAGTTGAGGTCGGAACAATTGGTGCAATTGCCTGCGGAACAATTGGTGCGCTGCTGACAACATCACTGACCTTTAAATTGGCCGCTATCCGTGGAGCGCTTTCATCATTTGCATTGATCATCGTTGGAATTGCAGTCTCTGCAATCTTTACCTCCTTTGTTGGAATCGCATCTGCCATGGTCTCTCGTGCCGATGCTCGCTCTATTTCCTTCTGGAGTTTTGGGCTGGCCTTAGTAACACCAGATAACTTGATAGGTATTGCTGTTACTACGGTAATTGGCATCGCAATTGCCGGGACAATCGCACCAGCTCTCGATCGACTTTCATTAGGGGATGCAACAGCTTTTCACTTAGGAGTAAATGTTGCTCGAATCCGACTAGTTGCATTGATCGCACTGTCGATCTTGGCAGGTGGAGCGGTGAGCACCGTTGGTTCAATCGCCTTCATTGGTTTAGCGGCACCACATATTGCACGATTTATCTTTGGCCCTTCCCATCGCACACTTGTCATGCACAGCGCGATCATTGGTGGATTAATTGTTGTAGTCGCCGACACCTTGTCGCGAACTATTGCCCAGCCCAATGAGCTTCCAATTGGCCTTGCCACAGCGTTGTTAGGTGCACCGGTTTTGATTGCACTAGTTGCATTCAAAAACAATGTCTGGAGAACTCAATGATTACTATTGATGAGATCACCATTGTGCGCGATGGCCGCGAGATTATTTACGATTATTCAGAGCAGATTCCGGCAGGTTCCATCACCGTCATTATTGGTCCTAATGGTTGCGGCAAATCAACGCTATTAGCCGCTATCGCTGGAGATATCGCCCCCGATAAAGGAACAATCACCATTGATGAAGCCCACCCGATACTGACCGCTGCCAGTACCTTGGCAGGAATTCGTGCGATGGCGATTCAAAACCAAAGCTTTACCTTGGGTTTTACAGTGCGCGAGATCGTAGAGATGGGCGGAGATTCAACCGAAGTCCTACAAGCACTAGGGCTGGCTGAGATCGCAGATCGTTTAGTAACAACCTTGTCTGGTGGCGAGGCCCAACGTGTTGCAATCGCGCAAGCAATAGCGCAAAAGACACCAGTTCTTTTGTTGGATGAACCATTAGCTGCCCAAGATGTTGCAAGTCGCAAGAGGATTATTGAACTCTTACAACAGCTGGCAGAGAGCGGAACTACTGTCGTAGTGGTGGCGCACAGCACCGAAACTGAATTAGCGTGGGCCGATAAAGTTATTAAGCAGTTTCACTAACTCAGGCCAAGATTTAGCAAAGCTGGGATGCAGCGGTAATTCGTCAACCTTTTCAATATCTACCCACCGCACTTCGTGGGATTCATCATTGACTTCATGAGCCGTTAATCCAGCTGCAGCTCGTGCAATAACTGTTTCGTACTTCCAATCACCATGATCATCGGTAAAGGTATGCAACGGGGTCAATAGCTCGGTATCGATTCCGGTTTCTTCAACCGCTTCCCGAAAAGCACCTTCAATAGTTGTTTCATGAGAATCACGTGCACCACCCGGAATGCCCCAGGTATCACCGTTGTGCACCCATGGTGCGCGGTGCTGCAAAAGGATTTCATGGCCGCGCACAATCAAGATTCCAGCTGCGCCATTGAGACCCCAATGCTTATTACCGCAGGCGCATTGGACCCATCCATCACCATCGCGCGCTGTCATGTTCGTAGCCTGTCACAACTATCCACAGTTGGCGCAGTGGTTGGCGATACCGTCTGTGCGGCAATTTATGGTGCCGCACATGGTCGCCCTTATTGTGATTCTCGCTCTTGTGTTTGCTACACCAACTCCCGCTATCGCTGATGAATGTTCAGAAAAAGCCTGCATCAACGTCTACACAGATAACAATCAGATAATTATCGAAGCCCGCAAGGGCGGTACCAGCGCGAAAAAGAGCATTAGCCAGGCACCTAAGAAAACAACGGTCAAGCCTGTGCCCAAACCAACTGTTAGGCCTTTGTTTTTTCCGCCCGCTGCACCAAAGGTTGTTATAAAAAAACCTGTAGTAAAGCGCACCTATAAGCCACGCATTAAAAAGAGCACCACTGCGGTCAATCTCAGCGATCGATTAACCAAACTAGTTCCTACCGCAGGTGTTGCTTATCAACCTGAGTTTGAACCACTCGTCAATGTGCCGGTGTATTTCTGGTGCGATCTTCCATCGCTCTTCCAAAGCCGGGTCGACATCATTGGCGAGGTTGTCGATGTAACGCTGCGGCCATCCTTTACATGGAGTTTTGGTGATGGCTCTTTGTACTCCACAACAGAAAACGGTGGGCCGTACCCCACCGGAAGTATCCGCCACACCTATTCACGACCAGGCACTTATGTGGTCTCACTGCTCACAACCTGGAATGGCAGCTACACCCATAACGCACAGGTAAGAGCGGTAACCGGAACTGTCAAGAAGATTTCACTTGCAGAGATAACAGTTGTTCAAGCACCCACCCACTTCATAACACGCAAAGGATAAAAGTATGACCACTGAAAATATGTATGTCAGCATCACATCTCTTCCACTTTCAACAGATCCTGAATTCATTGAAAGTGTGAACACCTTTGCACTGCGTCCCGATATGGATGATCTCAATCTGTTGCAACGAGATGGAGCAACTGCCGTCATTGATTTGTCGATGCAGTTTGCAGATCGTGGGTATCAATGCGATGTCGAGCTAATCTCGCAGGTGTTGGGTCGTCTGATGGATATTCAAGTTCGAGATTTCGCATTAGGAACACACAATGCAAAAACCTTTGATATCTACTGGAATATGTGGCTGTACCTGTTGCGGGTTGCACCTACAGGATTTGTCGCACCAGTGGCATGTTTGTTTGCAACCTTGGCCTACGAACGAGGCGATAGTGAACTTGCATATCGTGCATTAGATCGAGCAACCCAGGATGATCCGAAGTACTCATTAACCATTTTGCTCCGGAGAGTCTTTGGTTCAGGCTGGCCGGCCGCCGCTTTTGCTGCGATGCGGGTAGAGCTCCACCCCAAGGTGACCGCTGGGATTTTTGAGTCCTAGTCGCTAGAATTACACCGTTCACGAGTCCTACGTATTAGCCCCGGCTTAGTAGGCGGCAACCCTCCACCGCGGCGGGGTGCTCCGGGTGACGAAC
>JBEAVJ010000119.1:0-3024 GCA_041160995.1 Actinomycetota bacterium
GTGGAGGTGCCGGGAATCGAACCCGGGTCCTTCGGTATTAAAACAGGGCTTCTACGGGCGTAGTGTGATTAACGCTTTCTCAGCCCCGAGGTTTTTACACACATTTCCTCGACAAGCTCAGTTGCAAAAATGTTCTCCTTCATCGTCTGCAACACCAACGAAGTGAAAAGCCCCCTAGTCGACGCTAGATTCCAGGTCGAGAGCGGCACCTGGGCTAACGGATTTGAACTGCTTATGCAGCGAGTTCGAAATCAGACGATTTAACGTCTGCAGTTATTTTTTTGCACGGATTATTGGTTAACGAGATCATTCCGGCTTCCTCGGCCCGCTTCCCCTGCCTCAACATCCAAAGTCGAGACCGTTCACCCCCAAGATTTAAAGTGCTTTCACACTTACAACTTGGAGAAAAAGAAACGTATTTCTTATCCCCTATTTAATTGTCAATTACCTTCTACAACAGTCAGTCGGGGCTATTAATTCCCAACTTTCTGCGCCGTCGCCAGTGTGCCTCAAAAATTGAGGTAACGAAGCGGCGGTGACGTAAGTGTAAATCAGAAAAGAGGGAAGGTGTTAATCCTCGTATTTTGAGGCAGCACGAGAGGCTTTACCGCTCAAAGCACGGGAAACAACACGTGATACTTCACGATTGGCCTCGCGCTCCTTGATCGCTTCACGCTTGTCATGGGCCTTCTTACCCTTGGCAACAGCAATCTCTACCTTTGCGCGACCATCCTTGAAATACAACTGCAAGGGAACCAAGGTGGTTCCGGAATCTTTGAGCTTTCCAATTAACTTGTTGAGCTCTTGTTTGTGAACAAGAAGTTTGCGATCACGACGAGGTGTGTGGTTTGTCCATGTTCCCTCGGTGTACTCAGGGATGTGAACACCCATCAACCAGAGTTCACCATTGTTAACCATGGCAAAGCCATCAATAAGTGATGCACGGCCAGCGCGAAGTGATTTAACTTCAGTACCGGTCAACACCAATCCGCACTCAATCACATCTGCGATTGAGTAATCATGACGAGCCTTCTTGTTTTGAGCAATGACCTTGCGGCCTACCTCTTTAACCATGCCGCATCACCGCCTCTAAGTAGGTTAATTAAACCTTAAGGTAGCGGCGCAGCGTAATCACTGAGGCCAGGATTGAAACAACCAAGCCTGTGGCAAGCAAGTACGCCGATGAAACCCAAACCTCGCGCCACCCAAAGAAGTTGGTGAAGGAGAGAAGCGGTGCAACATTTGAATCAACAACGGTCTTCAAACCGGCAAGCAGACCAGTTGCTAATCCCCAACCAATAACAGCTGAGATAACACCTTCAAGCAAGAATGGAAGTTGGATTGACCATGATGATGCTCCAACAAGTTTCATCACTCCTGTTTCGCGGCGACGGTTAAATGCAGCGATACGTAAGGTGTTTGAGATCAAAAGTGCCGCTGTAAGAACCGATGCCAAACCAACCGCCAATGCAGCGTTTCGCAAAACAGCCAACAGCTGAAAGAACTTCTCAAGAATTGCACGTTGATCCTGAACAACATCAACACCAGGTCGACCGCTAAATGCACTTACGATCACTGAGAACTGCTCTGGATCCTTCAGCTTCACACGGAATGACTCTGGAAGCTGATCCGCTGTCACATTTTGTGCGATAGCTGAATCCTTGAAACGCTCCTGGAAACGCACAAAAGCTTGTGATTGTGATTCATAGAAAACGCTATCGACAACGCTCATCTCTTGCAGATCCTGCTGGATCGACAAACGCTGATCAGCAGTTACTGCACCAGCTGCACATGATGGTGAATCAGAGAGATTTCCACACAAAAATACTGAAACTTCAATCTTGTCATACCAATAATCCTTCATCGCTCCTACTTGAGCATTTGAAAGAAGACCAATACCAAGCAATGACAATGAGATCGCTGTTGTCACAACAACAGCAAAGGTCATAGTTAAGTTGCGACGAAGGCCAATTCTGACCTCACTTAGAAGAAACCGTGCGCGCATGTTCTCTCTCCCCGCCCTTAACCCGTGTACCCGTAAACACCACGAACCTGATCGCGGATTACATGTCCGCCATCGAGCTCAATAACGCGCTTGCGCATCTGATCCACGATGCCTGCATCGTGTGTTGCCATCAAAACTGTTGTGCCCTCGCGGTTAATGCGATCAAGCAACTTCATAATTCCAACAGATGTTGCTGGGTCAAGGTTTCCAGTTGGCTCATCTGCAATAAGGATTGGTGGGCGGCTTACATATGCGCGAGCAATCGCTACACGCTGCTGCTCTCCACCTGAAATCTCTGACGGTAAACGATCGCCCTTATCTTCCAAACCAACGAGTTCAAGAACCTCTGGAACTTCGCGGTTGATTTCTTTTTGTGAATATCCCAGAACGTGCAAAGTGAAAGCAACATTTTCAGAAATTGTCTTGTTAGGCAGCAAACGGAAATCCTGGAAAACCGTTCCTACTGAACGACGAAGCTCAGGAACCTTGTGCTTTGACAATGTTCCAAGATCTTTTCCCGCCACATGAATTGCACCAGATGTTGGACGCTCTTCGCGAAGAACAAGACGCAAGAAGGTTGACTTACCTGAACCTGAAAGACCGACAAGAAAGACAAACTCGCCCTTAACGATTTCAAGATTCACAGAATCAAGAGCTGGGCGCTCCTGACCTGGGTAAATCTTGGTGACATTCTCAAAGCGAATCATTAAATCTCCCATTGCATCTGCGGGGTGGAGTTCGGGGAACCACCTTCGACCTGCGCTTAGTTTATGGAAGACAGGCTCAATTCCTTGGATCTAACGCGAGTTTGAGCCTGAAGAAAATGTGAGATTCCCCCGATTATGAAGATTCTCAGGAACTACGAACTACGGCGCCAGCGAATTCCAGCTTCGATAAAGTCATCGATTTCACCATTTAATACCGCAGATGTATTTCCTGTTTCATGATCGGTGCGTAAATCCTTCACCATTTGATACGGCGCCAATACATAGGAGCGCATCTGATTTCCCCACGAACCT
>JBEAVJ010000120.1:0-3465 GCA_041160995.1 Actinomycetota bacterium
GATCCCGATGCTGGGGCAGATGCGGATTTAGATTTCCTCTTTGGAGAAGAATCCGATGAAATTTCATCGGTAGAAGAGTTAGCTCCAATGTTGCATGCAGGTCCTTTGCAAGGACTCAAAATCGCTATTTTGCACGGTCGTTTATCTGCCGAAGAAAAAGACACCACTATGCAAGCTTTTTCCAAGGGAGAGATTGATGTCTTAGTCTCAACCACAGTCATCGAGGTTGGTGTGGATGTAGCCAATGCAACGATCATGGTGATCATGGATGCCGATAGGTTTGGTGTATCTCAACTCCACCAGTTAAGAGGACGTGTTGGTCGAGGAACTTCTCCAGGGCTGTGTCTCTTGGTCTCACATTGCGAAGAGCTGACACCAGCGCGTGAGCGACTCAACGCCGTTGCCGGAACTCTCGATGGCTTTGAACTTTCACGAATCGACCTCGAACAACGACGTGAGGGTGATGTACTGGGAAGAAATCAATCGGGAACCCAATCTCACCTTCGTTTATTGCGGGTATTAAGGGATGAATCTTTGATTGAGCAAGCCCGCGATGATGCTGAGCAATTGATCGCTAAAGATAATGATTTAACCGACTATCCTGCGCTTAGGAAAGAGCTCGCGCAACTGCAGCGAGATCAAGCTGTCGATTATCTAGATAAGGGTTAGAACATTGAGAATCATTGCTGGCGTAGCGCGTGGGCGGAGTTTAGGAGCGGTTGCAGGCGCAACTCGTCCAACCTCAGATCGCGCACGCGAAGGACTTTTCTCTTCTCTGACATCTGAGTTTGGAAGTTTTGAAGGGCTGCACATTCTTGATCTATTTGGTGGCTCAGGTGCAATTGCGTTGGAATCGCTTTCACGTGGTGCAACCTTGGTGCATGTTGTTGAAAAAGATGATGAGGCGCAGAAGACAATCGAAACAAATTATGAGCTAGTGAAAAAATCTAACCCCAGTGGAAAGCTTCAACTCTTTGGAATGAGCGCGGAAAGATTCTTAAAGGAGCTTCCAAAAACAAAGTATCACCTCGTGTATATCGATCCGCCATATGATTTCAGTAATCAAGCTGTCGAAGATGTTTTATCTGCATTACATGATGGAGAGTTTTTAAGCAGCGATGCCTTTATTGCAGTTGAGCGCACTGCGCGAGGGGCACAATTCATTTGGCCTGATGCCTTTGCGCCTGCACGTGAGCGAAATTATGGGCAGGCGACCATTTATTACGGTAATTATCAGCCTTAAGAATGGATAACTTGGCTCCATCTTGCTAGCGTTTACGCCATGAAGCGCGCAGTTTGCCCAGGATCCTTTGATCCGATCACATATGGGCATTTGGACATCATTGAGCGTGCTGCTCAGCAGTTTGATCATGTTGTGGTTGCAGTTCTTGAAAATCGAACTAAATCCAGCCTCTTTACCGTGCAAGAGCGCATTTCTATGATCACCGAGGTTGTTGCTAAGTTTCCCAATGTCTCCGTTGATTCATGGAGTGGTTTGTTAGTTGACTACTGCAAGAGCAATTCAATTCAGGCAATTGTGAAGGGCCTTCGCGCAGTTTCAGATTTTGATTATGAGCTACAAATGGCGCAGGTGAATTTGCAGGGTTCTGGAGTAGAGACCATGTTTATGGCAACTGCGCCTACACACTCTTTCCTTTCCTCATCATTGGTTAAAGAGCTCGCTCATTACAACGGCGATGTCTCAACTATGGTCCCACCATCAATTAACGAAGCACTCAAGCTACGAATAGCGGGGAAGTAATATGGATTCAGTTGAGAAGTTAACCGCAGCAATCACGATGGTTGAAGAGGCCAGAAGTGTTCCGCTTTCTGCCAGTTGTGTGGTTCATCGTGCTGAAATGCTCGAAGTTCTAGATGATGCTCGTGAATCTCTGCCAACTGATTTTGCATCAGCCCAGAAGATAATTGAAACTCGCGATGCCATCATTGAAGAGGCTCGATTGAGCGCTGAACAAATGATTGCAATCGCTCGCGAAGATGTTGCGCAGATGGTAGAACAGACTTCAATTGTTCAGATCGCACGTGATGAGGCTCGTAAAATTCTTGATGATGCTCGCGAAACAGCTGAGATTGAAAAAGCTGAAGTTGAGGAATATATCGATGGTCGCCTTGCAACTTTGGAGGTAATCCTCAATAAAACTATGGATGCTGTTTCTCGTGGACGCGATCGCTTGGCTGGGGCAAACGATAAGGATGTTTTGTCTCAACTTGCAGATGAAAATTAATTTCTAGAAAAACTCCATGAGTAAACAAGTAGATACATTTGAGCTCAACACCTATGAGCTTCCTCGTCGTGCGGGGGAGATGAAGGAGTATGAGCTAGATATCGTTGTTAAAGAAAAGTTTGGCGTGGAGTTGATTGCTGTTCCAGCGGGAGATTTCATCGAAGTAGATGTGCGTCTTGAGTCTGTAACTGAAGGTATCTTGCTGAGCGCAGAGGTGTATGCGGTAGCTAAGGGTGAATGTATTCGCTGCCTTGATCCAGTTGAAATTGTTATTGATCGAAAGATTCAGGAGCTCTATAACTACGAGCCAACCAATGAGCGTGGAAAGCGAAAGAAGAAGCAGGAGGAGAGCCTCGAAGATTTAGAGATCGAGGATGAGTTAATGATGGAGGGCGAGATCATGGATCTTGAAACCCCTATCCGCGATGCTGTCGTTCTCTCACTTCCCATCAATCCGGTGTGCAGCGAGGATTGCCTCGGCTTATGCCCTGAGTGCGGGGGTAAATGGGCCGATCTACCCGAGGATCACGCACACGAGGCGATTGATGCCCGTTGGGCCAGCCTTCAGGGGCTTAGCCTCGATGACCCCGATTTCAAGATTTAGCCCTTTTAAGGGATACTTTCCCTCTGCAGCCACGCTGCTGCTAAGTGATTGAGAAGAGGTTAGAACAGTGCCAGTACCAAAGCGAAAAATGTCGCGTTCAAAGACGCGTTCACGACGTAGCCAGTGGAAAACTACTGCAGCAGCGCTCTTTCAACATGCGGTCAGTGCCAGCAACCTAAGTTGCAGCACACCGCTTGCCCAACATGCGGTACTTACAACCGTCGTCAGGTATTAGAGGTCTGATCTGAGCTCCATGCTCAGTGAGCAGCTGGGAGTAACATCCAGCTTTGCTTGAGTTGGCCTTTACTCACCGTTCATTTGCATATGAATCGGGAAGTCAAGAAACTAATGAACGCCTTGAATTTCTTGGTGATTCAGTTCTTGGATTAATTGTTACTGAAGAGCTGTACAAACGATATCCAGATTTTGATGAGAGTCGTTTATCTCCATTGCGTTCAGGTGTTGTCAACATGCGTGCATTGGCAGATATTGCACGTGGATTACAACTCGGCCAGCACATTCGCCTTGGAAAAGGTGAAGAGGTTACAAATGGTCGCGATAAAAACTCTTTATTAGCAGATGCTCTCGAGGCATTGATTGGCGCTATTTATTTAC
>JBEAVJ010000020.1:0-8466 GCA_041160995.1 Actinomycetota bacterium
TGAGCGTAAGGATTTCGCTGCATCAGATGCCATCCGTGATGGGCTTGCTGCTTTAGGAATTACAATTGAGGACACTGCTCAAGGACCTCGCTGGTCTATTAATTAATTACTGAAACGAGATCTCATCATGGCTGGCAATTCATCCCGAAAAGGCGCTATTCGCCAATCAAAAAAGGGGCCATCTGCCGGTACTGGTGGAAACAATAAGCGTCGTCTTGAAGGAAAAGGTCCAACTCCCAAGGCTGAAGACCGTCCGTATCACGCAGCTGCAAAGCGCAAGAAGGCTGCTGAAAAGAAAGAGTCTCGTTCACCGCGAATGCCAAAGGGCGATCGTCCACGTGGTGAAATCGTTGCGGGACGTAACGCAGTTCTTGAAGCATTGCGTGAAGCTGTTCCAGCTACAGAGTTATTAGTTGCACGCAGTATCGATGTTGATGATCGCGTTGCAGAAAGCTTAAAGCTTGCACTTCACTTAGGTCTTCCAATTCGCGAAGCACACCGTGCTGAAGTTGAAGGAATTTCTCCAAACAGCCAAGGAATCATTCTTGCAATCAAGCCATTCCAGTACTCAAGCTTTGAAGAGATTATGGAACGCGCAAAGCATCCTTCCTTAATCGTGGCACTGGATGGTGTTACAGATCCTCGTAACCTTGGTGCGATTATTCGTTCCGCTGCTGCCTTTGGTGCAGCTGGTGTGATCATGACTGAACGTCGTGCCGCAACAATGACAGCATCAGCATGGAAATCATCTGCAGGTGCTGCAGCACGTTTACCGATCGCACAGATTACAAACCTGGCTCGCACAATTGATGCAGCGAAGAAGGCTGGCATGTTTGTTGTCGGTCTTGATGGCGAATCTGATGAGATGATCAGCGAGATGAAGGTTGCAACTGAGCCTTTGATGGTGATCGTCGGATCTGAAGGTAAGGGACTTGCACGTTTGACTAAGGAAAAGTGCGACCTGGTAATTTCAATTCCAATCAGCGCTTCCACTGAATCTCTCAATGCATCTGTTGCGACTTCGATTGCGCTGTTCCATATAGATCAACAGCGCCGCACAAAGTAGGTAAAAGCCTTGAAATACAACCGTTTTATCGCCATTGGTGACTCATTCACTGAAGGTATGTGCGATGAGAAGCGGTATGGCCAATACCGTGGATGGGCAGATCGTGTTGCCGATGTCATGGCCGAAGCACAACCTGGTTTTCAATATGCGAACCTTTCTATCCGCGGCAAGTTACTGAAGCAAGTTATTGATGAGCAGCTAGATGCTGCGATCGCACAGGTTGTAGATAAGACAACTTTGGTTTCATTTCACGCAGGTGCCAATGATGTTATTCGCCCTAAGTACAACCCCAATGTTGTTTTGCCTTTGTACGCCGAAGCTGCACGCAAGTTAGCTGCATCTGGTGCCACCGTTATGTTGTTTACCGTTCTTGAAGATAGCGGCAGCGAAGGTCGTTTAGCTGAAACCTGGAAGTCGCGCTTCAAAGATTTCAATGAAAACATCCGCGCAGTTGCCGAAGAGATCGGTGCAATTTTGTGTGATGCCAATGAGGAACCAGCATTTAAGGATCCACGTTTCTTAGCCTTTGATCGTTTGCACCTAAACCCAATGGGACATGATCGTGTTGCTCAAGCGGTTTTAGAAACTATTGAACTTCCCTTTGATCCATCATGGCGCCGACCGCTACCTGCCGCTGAGCCAACACATAAGTTTGTGAAAGCTGCGGTTACCCTGGTGTGGTTTGCAACCTTTGCACTGCCATGGATGTGGCGACGTGCGCGCGGAAAATCCTCAGGTGATGGTCGTACCTGTAAATACCCACATGCAATTCACTGGCCGCTAAAGCATTTGGATTAACAACCTCTTAAATTGAGGTAACTGTCCACTCCCAGGTATGTACGCCAGTCTTCACTAGGTACTTATCTAAAGTATCTGGACCACATGATGCGGTTCCAACTCCACGGTGTGCGGTATCGATGTGAACCACTGTGTTTCCACATGGAACTACCTCAACATCGTGCGTGGAATCAGCTAAATCCGCATCTCTGTTAGGGGTTACCGACACCTGAGCAGGCTTACCCATCACAAAGCGCAGACCATTTCCTTGAGCGTTGACCAGCTCAAACCAACGAACCGCAGTGTGTCCACCATTTTCTTGTGGGCGAACATATGGAATGTATTGCGCTGCAACAGTTGAAACATAACGACCAATACGTCCGATCTTTCGATCTGGGTATGTCTCATGTGCACCTGTTCCAAAGTAGACCAGTTCATTGAGTGAACCATCTAACTCAAACAAAGTTCCCACACGTGCTAGATCATCAAATGCTTTTGGAACCGTTACAGATTCCTTGACATGGAAACCACCAACAACTGGTGTGATCAATTGCGTGTGCTTGAAGTTAACACCGGTACTGGTCTGCCAAGTATTTGTCACCTTGATAGAGGTATTAGTTTGCTGAACAACACAATCGGTGCGTGAAATTTCACGAACTCCGTAGCGCTCCCACTTGGTTGCGATATGCCCAATACGATCATTGTCAGTTGGTGCTCGCCACAAGGAAACAGATGGTGCAACGATTCCATACGGCAAAATGATTTGTCCGTGCTCATCGACAACATCACCAAGCTCTTTAGCCTTCTTAGCAGGTGCAAGTGCTTGTGAAGGCAAAGCGATCTGGCTCCAGCCGACCTCTGACATTGGTAGCGCCCAAGGAGTACTTGAAACACAAACAAGTGAGAAGTTAATGAAACGTTCTCCGCGTGATGTGCCCTTAGCTAACTTCTTTGAACTGACCTTGAAGTTCACACTCTTGCGAGGAGCAACCTTAGGAAGCTTTACAACTCCGCTATCAAGAATCTCGCCATCGCAGGTGATGTTCCACTGCAACTGGTATTCGCTTAAATCCTTGAAGAAGTGCTTGTTAAACACCTTGAATTGGCCGGTTGCAGCCTTAACCGCGGAGATCACAACAGGTGCGGCAAGTGCCTTAAATTCATGCATTGCAGGCTTTGCTGTGCGATCTGGGAAAACCATTCCATCGCAGCAGAAGTTGCCATCATGCTTTTCTTCGCCGTAATCGCCACCGTATGCGTTGCGCTTGGTGCCATCTGCAAGAGTTTGAACAGGACCGTGATCCCACATCTCCCAGATAAATCCACCTTGCAAACCACGGGTTGATTCAATCGCTTCCCAATACTCAGCCAAGGTTCCATTGCTATTACCCATCGCATGCGAGTACTCACACATAATCAATGGGCGATCAGCCTTCGGAGATTTTGCGTACTCCTTGATCGCGTTAATTGATGGATACATAGGTGCGATTACATCGGTTAGTGAATGGCTGCCCATCCAGTTTCCACGGATTCCGCCCTCGTAATGCAATGGACGTGATGGATCAAAACTACGAGCAAAGGCAGCAGCGGCTTCATGGTTGCTACCTGCACCTGATTCATTTCCAAGAGACCACATAACAACTGATGGATGATGGATATCGCGCTGAACCATGCGGCCTACGCGATCAACAAATGCTGTTAGGTAACGGGTGTCATTACACAACGAGTTAATGAAGGCGTGTGATTCGATATTTGCTTCACCAATGACATAGAAGCCCAGCTCATCGCAGAGATCTAAGAAAGCTGCATCATTTGGATAATGAGATGTGCGAACAGCGTTGAAGTTCCAACGCTTGAGCTCCAGCAAATCCTGACGCATGTCATCACGGGTTAATGCGCGACCTGTGAATCTATTGAAATCATGTCGGTTGATTCCGTAGAAAATGATTGGTTGGCCATTAACTAAAAAGTCCTGGCCCTTGATTACGATCGAACGGAACCCAATACGCTGCTGAGAAACCTCAATGACCGCACCTTCTGGGTTACGGAGCTCAATATCTAATGTGTATAAATGAGGCTCTTCTGCCGACCAGGCTTTGATTTTTGAGAGCTTGGTTGAAAGAACAACTTCTCCCATTGGAGGCGGTTCCATGATTGAAACAGCGGTTTGCGCAGATTTTGGAAGATTTCCATTCCAGAACTTGGCGTGGAAGAAATCACGGGCAGCGATTGCAACCTCTTCTGGTGTTTCAGTCCAGATAGGTGGCACAAATGTTTTCAGAGTTTGTGAAAGTGATGCGTTCTTCTGCTTAGCAAGCTCACGAATACTCAGGTGCAGCGAGTAACCGTCAGTTGATTCATTTTCAATAGATGAAATCTGTGCACGAACATTGAGAGTTCCGGTGGTTAAGTCTTTTTCTAATCCAGCAATTACCGCAAACTTTTCAATAAAGACCTTGTTGGTTGCATACAACTTAACGGAACGAGTAATTCCGCCATGCCACCACTGATCTTGATCCTCGATAAAAGTTGCATCAGACCACTTGGTTACATCGATTCGAACAACGTTGTTGCCACTCTTTACAAAATTTGTGACATCAAACTCTGCAGCAAGTCGTGAATCCTTGGTCATACCAACCTCAACACCGTTGATATAGATCAAGGCTACAGATTCGTAACCACCAAGCTGCAAAACGATGCGCTTTCCTGACCAGCTCTTTGGTAAATCAAAATCTCTTTCATAGACACCAGTTGGATTTTCTTCAGGAACAAAAGGTGGTTGCTCTTCAAAGGGCATTTGAACATTTGTGTAAATCGGCTTATCGAAAAATACATCCGAAGGTTCCTGCATTGTCCACAAACCTGGAACGGGAATCGATGCCCATCGCTTGCCTAACTTTTCAGTTGGCTTATGTAACAACTGGAAGCGCCAGGTGCCATCTAAAGAGATCTGCTCAAAGTGCTCAATATTGAGCATCGGCAAACGGTTAATAGAGGTTGTCTCAGGGCTCATCCAGTAGTTGTTGATCACGAGCGCAGTCTCTCAGGAAATCCACCATTTCACACACGAGACGAGCGCAGTAGCCCGGGGTTGGTTTATCAGTTGGCCTTCTCGCGATTACCTGTTGTTCACTCAAACAGGGGAGAATTGAGAGCATGAGTATGGAGCATCTCACCGATCGAGAGATTAGTTGGCTCTCATTTGATCAACGAGTTCTAGAGCTGGCTGAGGATGAGTCAACCCCAACACTCGAGCGCCTACGCTTTCTTGCAATCTCATCCTCAAACCTCGACGAGTTTTTCATGGTCCGTGTTGCGACATTAATGAGCAAGATCGAAAACAATGTGACTGTACCAAATGTGGCAGGACATCGACCGAAAGAGCTCCTGAATCTGATTTCAACAAAGGTAAATGAGTTAGTTGCTCGTCAATCAGCGGCACTGCACCAAAGCATCTTGCCTTCGCTTAAGAAGCAAGGTATTGAATTTGTTACATGGCAGGATTTGGATGAAACAGAAAGTAATTACGTTGCCAAACTTTTTCAGGATCGAATTTTTCCAGTCCTAACACCTCTTGCTGTAGATCCGACACACCCGTTTCCATATATCTCTGGGCTTTCCCTGAATTTGGCAGTAATTGTTAAGAATCCAACCACCCATGAAGAGTTCTTTGCACGCGTTAAAGTTCCTGAGGTTTTGCCACGTTTCATCGCTACTGCAAAAACCGGTTCAACTCGATTCTTGCCACTTGAGGATCTGATCGCGATCCATTTGCAGGAGCTTTTCCCTGGAATGATCATCGAAGATCATTACACATTCCGAGTTACCAGAAATCAAGATATTGAACTTGAAGATGAAGAGACTGAAGATTTATTACTCACACTGGAACAAGAGTTGCTACGTCGTCGCTTTGGTCCACCGGTGCGTCTTGAGATTGAGGCCGGAGTCGATGAAAAACTTGTTCAACAACTAGGGCAGCAACTCGGAATCGGCGAAGAAAACATTTTCCACATTCAAGCTCCCTTGAACTTAACTTCACTGAACAAAATCGCAGATTTAGATTTTCCAGAGTTGAAGTTTGATCCCTTCAGGTCACGCACCGCAAAGGCGCTTTCAGAGGTCGAAACCGATGATTTAGACATGTTTTTTGCGGCGATTCGCCAAGGAGAGATTTTATTGCACCACCCTTACGAGTCATTTACATCTTCTGTTGTGCACTTCCTCGAAAATGCCGCACAAGACCCGCAGGTGTTGGCGATTAAGCAGACCTTGTATCGCACCTCTGGTGATTCCCCAATCATCGAAGCGTTGATTGAAGCTGCAGAGGCCGGTAAACAAGTAGTAGCAGTTGTTGAAATTCGAGCCCGTTTTGATGAGCAAGCGAATGTGCGTTGGGCACGAAAACTTGAAGCCGCTGGTGTTCACGTCGTCTACGGTTTAATGGGGTTGAAGACTCATGCCAAGCTTTCATTGGTTGTGCGTGATGAGCCACAAGGTATTCGACGTTATTGTCATATCGGAACAGGTAACTACAACCCAAAAACTGCGCGACTATACGAAGATTTAGGAATACTCAGCGCTGATCCAGAGCTAACAGAGGATTTGACTCGTCTTTTCAATCAGTTATCTGGTTTTGCGCCACAATCAACCTATTCGCGTTTATTGGTTGCTCCTCGAACACTGCGTTCAGGATTGATAGAAAAGATTGATCGCGAAATTGATCACGCACAGAATGGTCGACCATCCGGTATTCAATTTAAGCTCAATTCAATTCTGGATGAAGGGTTTGTTGCAAAGCTTTATGAAGCCTCCCAAGCTGGAGTAAAAGTCGAATTACTAATTCGCGGAATCTGTGCGGTACAACCTGGAATTAAGGGAGTGTCAGAGAACATCACCGTCAAATCTATTCTTGGCAGATTCCTAGAACACTCACGTATCTATCACTTCATTAATGGTGGGGATGATGAGTACTGGATCGGCAGTGCGGATTTGATGGGCCGAAACCTCGATCGACGGGTCGAAAGCCTGGTCTTAATTCAGCGAAAAGAGCATGTAATTCGCCTTCAAGGGCTGCTAGATCTTGGCTTATCTGAAGAGACATCTTCATGGCAGCTAAAGGAAACAACCTGGAGCCGGAGCAAGAAAAAAGGTTTGGCAAACGCTCACTCTGTTCTGATCGACCACTACGCAAAGGATCGGTAAATGGATGTAATTCAGGCAGCTGGTGCGGTTTTATGGCGTCGTCTCTCTGATGATTTAGTACAAGTAGCTCTTATTCATCGACCTCGTTATGGGGATTGGTCCTTTCCTAAAGGCAAAGTCGAAACAGGGGAAACTGAAATTGCTTGCGCATTTCGTGAAGTCTTAGAAGAGACTGGATACCAAACAGTTTTTGGACCAGAGCTCTGCAAGATTGAATATCCAGTTGGAGAATTCACAAAGACAGTTCGCTATTGGTCTGCACAAGCAGTAGGTGAGTCAGCTGGAGCTCATGACATCACCGAAGTAGATCAAATAATTTGGGTGACTATCAGCGATGCATATGCCAAGCTTTCTCGCGATGGCGATAAAGAGGTCTTGAAGAACTTTGAAAAGTTTGGCGTAGATACCGTTCCATTAATTCTTCTCCGTCATGGAAAAGCGATTGCTCGTGAAGAATGGGAAGGCGACGATGGAGATCGCCCCCTCGCCCAATTAGGACAACAGCAAGCTAAGAGAATGCTTGCGACATACCTGCCATACGGAGTTACTGAGATTCACACATCAGATGCTGTTCGTTGTTATGAAACAGTGGTTCCAATGGCTCGATCACTGAATCTCGACACGTTGTACTGGAGCGAGTTAAGTGAGTATGCATTTGAAAAGGATAAGAAAGCTGCGGTTCGCGTAGTTCAAGAGATCATCGAGAGCGAAGCGCGGGCAATTGTCTGCGGTCATAATCCAGTGCTCCCGGGAATGGTTGCAAAATTCATTGGTAAGAAGAGCTTTAAAGAGTTAGATCATGGATTAATGCCAGGTGAGTCCTGGATTTTGCACCACCGAGATCGAGAAATTGTTGCTATCGACTGGATGCCAGCGCCCGAAAATTAATCCTGCAGCCAATCTAACCGGCGCAGAACAATCCCTTCACGCAACGCCCAAGGGCAAATTTCAACCTCATCTACATCTAAACGGTCCATAACAGCAAGGGCAACGATTCCGCCTGCAACTATTTGTTGAGCTCGGCTAGGCGAGACACCGGGCAGTTCTGCACGAGACTTATTGTTCATAGCAATCAACTTTGGAACAGCGGTTTCTAAGGATTTTTTCTCTAAGAACTTTGGATTATCTCCATACCAATGTGCACAGATTCTTGCCAGAGTTCTAAAGGTCTTACTTGTTGCAACAAAATGATTTGCATCATGTGAACGAAGTCCCTCCGGAATAGAATTTTTCAACATCTCTTCTGCATGCTTTTCAAGAGTCTTAATTCCTTTAGAAGTGTATGGGTCGCTGCCCAAGAATTCGCGGGTAGATCGAGCAGCGCCAAGGGGCAGAGACAATGTCTGCTCCGGTAACTCATCAATGCCGCTAGCGATTTCTAGTGATCCACCACCGATATCTAAAACCAATAACTTTCCTGC
>JBEAVJ010000121.1:0-2935 GCA_041160995.1 Actinomycetota bacterium
CTCTTGATGCATGGCAGTTGAAGGAGCACCGCAGGGCTGGATGCAAGATTGGGCTGCACAAGGCTCAGGAAAAAATGCGCACATAGGAATTTTGCTGGTTCATGGCTTCACAGGCTCTCCGGCATCGATGAGACCGTGGGGGGAGTTCCTGCATTCAAAGGGGTACACAGTTCGGGTGCCTTTACTGCCAGGACATGGAACACATCCTGAGCATCTAAATAAGGTGAAGTGGCAGGAATGGCCAGCGAAGGTTGAGTTTGAGTTAAGTCAATTAAAAAAGAGTTGTGATGTTGTTTTCTTAATCGGATTATCTATGGGTGGCGGAACGGTTTTAAATGTTGCCGCTTCACACAATGAGGAATTTGCTGGTCTCATCCTCGTTAATCCGATGATCCATGTTAAGGGCGTACCCGTCGAGCTAGCTTTTTTCCTATCCAGATTTCAAAAGATGCGAACCAGCGTTGGCGATGACATCAAGCGCCCCGGTGTGACTGAGTGGGGATACGACGCCCTTCCAACACGCGGTATTTACCAATTACTGAAGATGTTGAGAATAACCAGGCGAAATCTTAAGAACATAACTATCCCTGTGCAGCTCTTCCACTCTGTAGAGGATCACACACTGCCAGTAACAAATACCGAGATTATTCTCAGCGAAATTGGGTCAAGTAATAAAACCCGAATTGAACTGGTTAATAGTTATCACGTCGCGACTATGGATTATGACCAAGAGTTGATCTTCCAAAACTCTTTAACCTTTATTGAATCCCTAACAAAGCAGTCTTAAGAAAAAGCTAATCCAATAGCTATTCCTAAGATGCCGACGGCAGATAGCGCGGTAAGCCCTCGTCGCACTGTAGGTTTTTGTATGTAGGCCGATGATTTCTTTACAGTCCAGATGAGCAAGATGTTCCAAAGAATAGAAATCATTGCCCAAACAGCCCCTAGGGAAATGATTCCCAAGCCCAAGGATGTTTCTTGTGGGATAAAGGCGGGAATGAATGCAACTGCATAAACCGCAGCCTTTGCATTGGTCAGATTGGTAACCAGTCCCAAGCGAAATGATGCCCACGAAGTGGTTGTAACAGTGTTTTCGAGATCAAAGTTTCCAAACTCCTTACGCAGCGAGAGGAAGGTTTGTAGCGAAATAAAGGTCAGGAAAATAACCCCGGTCCATTTCAATAGTGAATACGCAAGTTCAGACTCAGTAAATATGACAGACAAACCAACTGCACTTGAAACGCTCCATATCAAGATTCCAACACAGTTGCCGATTGATGATAAAAAAGCTGCGCTTGCACCGCCAACAATGGATTGACGCAACACCATCGCGACACCTTGGCCAGGAATCATGACCAGCAAGACGGTGGCGAGAATGAATGATGGAAGGTTGCTGAGTAACGCCGTCATTACTTTATTTTACGTGGAGCTGCAATCAATTCTGCAACTTCTATGCGATTAGCTTTGAAGTTGTTTATCCCAGAGTCGCTCGGATAACCAATTGCGATGCCACACAAGAGGCGGTAATCCTTTGAGATCTCAAACTCTTTTCTAACTACATCCTCCCAAATACCTACAGCGCCTTGGGCACATGTTCCAAGCCCCTGCGCATGGGCGGAAAGAATGAGGTTCTGCATCATCAACCCTGCATCTGATGCTGCGTAGATACTCAAGCTTTTATGAACAAAAATAAACAACTCAACTGGGGCTCCAAAGAATGAGTAGTTCTTTGCCCATTGTTGATCGCGCGCATCGCGATCTCCTCTTTCAACCCCAAAGGTTTCATACATTTCGCGCCCAACTCGCTCAGCACGAGGCTTTAACTCAGTCGGATATGGCCTAGCGATTCGTCGATTACTCGTAGGAAGTCCATACCGTGAATAAATTATTCGTAACTTGTTAAGCAATCCTTTGCGCAGGATTTTTGAAAGAACGCTCCAGCGTGAGAGAAACTCTGCACTTATTCGGTCACGTATCTCTTCTTGAGCAATAGCTACTTTGAAGGGACGAGTATTGGACCAACTGGGTGCGGTGAGACTGTCGGAGAGAATCTGATCGAGAATCTCTGGAGGAATAGGTGTTGGTAGAAAGTCTCGCGTACTCCTGCGTGATGACAAAAACTGCGAGAAATCTTGAGGCATATTCATGTCCGCACTTTATCTAAATCAGATGGATACTCATTGGTAAACAAAGTTAATGTAAAGCAAATTCAGAAGCGTGGACGATACTGGGATCGAACCAGTGACCCCCACAATGTCAATGTGGTGCTCTACCGCTGAGCCAATCGTCCTAGGTGTGAGAACTATACAACAAGCAGTTATCGAGAGTAATCATCCTCTACACGCTCAATATCATCCTCACCAAAGTATGTTCCTGTTTGAACCTCGATGAATATCAGCTCATCTAAACCTTGATTTGCGATTCGATGCAGATCGCCAATTTCGATATCAACTGTTTCGCCGGCATTCTTCTGGAAAGTTTCGCCATTCAGTGTCACGGTGGCAACACCTGAAACTATGAACCAATGCTCTGCTCTTTTTTGATGGCGCTGGTATGAAAGTCTTGAATTAGGTTTTACATAGATGCATTTAACTTTATGAGCTGAGGACTCTTGCAAAACTTCATAACGACCCCATGGTCTGGTTGAGTCGTTATCGATCATTTCGCATCCCTTTATTTCTAATTGAACACTTGTTGTGTCTTACGACAACAGTCTTTCATCAAAAGTGGAGGTCGGGACGGGATTTGAACCCGTGTAGAGGGATTTGCAGTCCCTTGCCTCGCCTCTCGGCCACCCGACCATATAAATATCGCCGCTAGATTCACATCTTCGAGAAGAGTTCAATCTAAACGGCGAGTATCAGAGCGGACGACCGGGTTCGAACCGGCGACCTGAACCTTGGCAAGGTTCCGCGCTACCAACTGCGCTACGTCC
>JBEAVJ010000021.1:0-8420 GCA_041160995.1 Actinomycetota bacterium
CCTCCACGAGGTAAATCTGGAGGGAATTGAGCTCGGCCGCATAGTCGAGGTCAAAAAAGGTGCTTAACTAACCCACGTGGATGATTCACGTGAAACCAAGAAGGTTATAGGCACCCGTCGCCTTAAAGAGGCGATGCCAAAACCCGCCTCCCTTCGAATCCTCACCGTGGCCAACCAAAAAGGCGGGGTAGGCAAAACCACCACCACAGTCAACCTGGCAGCAGCCCTTTCCATGGGTGGTTTAAAGGTTGTTGTTATTGATCTTGATCCACAAGGAAATGCATCCACCGCATTAGGTGTTGAGCATCTTGATAATGCAGGAATTTATGAAGTGTTGATGGGTCAATCAACAATGTCGCAGGTAATTCAAAAGGTTGCAGGCTTTCCATCATTGGAATGTGTTTCATCAAATACATCACTTGCACAAGCTGAAATTGAATTAGTACCAATGGTTGCACGTGAGATGCGATTGAAGGAAGCGATTGAAGAGTTAGTTGCAGATCGCGCAGCTGTTGGTGAATCAATTGATTACATCTTTATTGATTGCCCACCATCACTAGGTCTTTTAACTATTAACGCATTTACATCTGCAAAAGAAGTTTTGATTCCAATTCAATGCGAGTACTACTCACTTGAAGGTTTATCACAACTATTAAAAACATTTGAGTTAGTTAAGAAGCGTTTGAATCCAACTTTGAAATTATCAACACTTGTTTTAACAATGTTTAACAATACAAACCTTGCCAATGATGTTGCTAATGAAATTAGAAAACATTATCCAAATGAGTTAATTGATATCCCAATTCCTCGCACCGTACGTGTTTCTGAAGCTCCAGGGTTTAAACAAACAGTTATGACCTACGATCCCCTATCCCCGGGCGCTGTTGCATACATGTCAGTTGCTCGCGAGTTAGCAGAGCGCGGAAAACCATTTGATTCAAATGTTGTATCAATTAATTACAAACGTGAAGGTGAGATCGCTTAATGGCACGTCGTGGTGGATTAGGTACAAATCTTGATGCATTGATTCCAACCTCATTAACCGTTGGTGACAAAGAGGTTGGTCAACAAAACTTTGTGGAGATCAAAGATATCTCTCCAAACCCACGACAACCACGTACCCACTTTGATCCAGCAGCGTTAGAAGAGTTGATTGCATCAATTAAAGAGATCGGTATTTTGCAACCACCGGTTGTACGCCAAACAAAGCCTGGCAAGTATGAGTTAATCATGGGCGAGCGTCGCTTCCGCGCCGCAAAAGCTGCAGGTTTAACAAGTATCCCGGTAATCATTCGCCAAACTCCAGATAATGAATTACTTCGCGAAGCGCTCATTGAAAATATTCATCGCAGTCAATTAAACGCGATTGAAGAAGCGGCGGCATACTCGCAACTACTCACAGATTTCAACTGCACCCATGATGAGCTAGCGGCAAAGCTCGGACGATCACGTCCTTTGATTTCAAACACAATCCGTTTAATGAACCTTCCTGTATCGGTTCAACAAAAGGTTGCATCAGGTGTTTTATCAGCTGGGCATGCCCGCGCACTATTGGGTTTAAGTGATGCTTCATCAATCGAAAAATTAGCGGCACGAATTGTTTCGGAGGGTTTATCTGTACGTGCAACTGAGGAGATCATCTCTTCTGGTGCACCAAAGGGACAATCTGCAAAGAAGCCAAAGGGTGCAAAATCTGCAAGCCCAGAGCTTCAGGAGATCGCAGACACAATTGGTGATGCGCTAGATACCCGGGTAACAATTCAAGGCAGCGCGAAAAAGGGAACAATTGTTATTGAGTTTGCCGGGGCACAAGATTTACAGCGAATTACAAAAGCGATTTCAAACTAGCCTTTTAATTCAAAACCTTTACGGCTTGCCATCTCCTGCTTAATAACCCCACCAAGCGCCTTCACACCTTCACGAATTCTTTCTGGTGTTGGGTAGCAATAGGACAAACGCAGCGACCATGAACCAAAACCATCTGCATAAAAAGCGGTTCCTGGAACATAAGCAACCTTTGCAACAATCGCTTTAGGCATCAACGCGGTTGTATCGATTTCAGGTGGCAAGGTAACCCAGACATAAAAACCACCACCAGGCTTTGTCCATTTAGCTGTTGCTGGGAAATGCTCATCCAATGACTCCAACATCGCATCACGGCGCACCTTGTATAGCTCGCAAAATGAAGCGATCTGATCACGCCATGGCTGATCTGCCAAGTAGTTAGAGATTGTTAACTGCGTGAAGTTTGAAGGACACAAAATCGAGGATTCACTTGCGATAACCAGCTTTTCCTTCAGCGATGGAGGCACAAGCGCCCAACCCACACGCAATCCAGGCGCGATTGTCTTGGAAAATGATCCTAAATAGATCACATTCTCTGAATCCTCAGCACGCATCGCATTTGGAGACGGCTTATCAAAGCCCAACAAACCATATGGATTATCTTCAACAACAAAAATTCCAGCTTCGCGACAGATAGTTAAAATCTCTGTACGGCGAGATGCTGGCAATAAAACACCACTTGGGTTTTGGTAATTAGGGATTGTGTACAAAAACTTAATCTTTCGACCTGCAGCACGAACAGTTTTAATCGCCTCTGCTAAGGCCGATGGAACTAATCCATTCTCATCTGTTTCAACATGCACAACAGATGCCTCATATTGATGGAAAGTTCCCAATGCGCCCACATAGGAAGGCGCTTCTGCTAGAACAACATCCTGCGGATCCAAAAAGATACGTGAAATAAGGTCCAGCGCTTGTTGTGAACCAGTTGTTACCAAAACATCATCAGGGTTTGCGCGAATTCCCTCTAGCGCCATAACCTCACAAATTTGTTCGCGCAGCTTTGGATGGCCTTGACCATTTCCATACTGCAACGCCTCTTGCCCATTTTCACGGATCAAATTGTTTACAACATCAGCCATCATTCCCATTGGAAGCGCTGAAAGATTTGGCATTCCACCGGCAAGTGAAACAATCTCTGGTCTAGATGCAACCGCAAAAAGCGAACGAATCTCACTTGGCTTCATGTGCGCGGCTCGAGATGCAAATCTTTGTTCAAGATTTTGTGGAGCACCTGTCGAGAAGCGTTGCGTGATATCGGACATGGTGTAAGTCTCCCACACCCAAGCATGCGCTTGAGCGTTATTTAGCGGCGAATACCGGCTTTACGTAGATCAGAGATTCGTAAAGTTCCTGTTTTTGCATCATCTTCAGCAGCTAAATACAGCCGTTGGATTGCAATCACTAAGGCTTCAGCGATGACATCACGAAAATCAGGTCGAGAGATTCGAGATATATCGCCAGGGTTACTGGTGTACCCCAAATCAATACGAACAGTTGGCGCGGTAGTTAAACGCAGTAAATCCCATGTTTTTGCATGTGTTCTGCAGTTTGCTAAATCGGTACGTGCACAAATTTCTCGTTGCACCAAGGATGCAAACCTTTCACCAACAATGGAGTGCACACCATGAGCATCACTGCCATAAAAATAGGTTGCAGCACCATGCGCTTTGTCATTCACATAAGTGTCAAGATTTAAAGAGATCATTAAATCTGCACCACTCTTGTTACTAAATGCGATTCGTTCTTGCTCTGAAGGATTATTTGTTGCACCGCGTGTGAGAAAGACCGATGCACCTAATGCAAGTAAACGACCTTCGGTACGAACCGCAACATCGTAAACAAGCTGATCATCCCCATCAGGATTTAAAACAATTACCTTGTTAGCAAGTGCTGGACCACGACTTTGTTGCGTTGCGGTCTGTCGCATTGCAGAGGGTGCTCCCCCAGAAACAATCTTGGTTAAACGAATTAACGCGATGATTGTCGCCGGCCCACACTTTCCATCAACTGTGGCACCCACCGACTTTTGAAACTCTTTAACAGCTACTTCAGTACGCGGACCGTAGATTCCATCTACTCGGCCACAATCAAAACCCATCTCAGTTAAACGTGCTTGCAATGCAGCAACATCATCACCACGCATCAGCGGCGACTCTTGAAGATACAAAGAACGATCTCCGAGCTTCCAACGCGCTTCTTCTAATGCGCGTGCAGTGACCGCATCAACAAAACCCGTGACATCAAGGCCACGGGCTTGTTGAAATGAGCGGATCTCCGACTCGGTTAAATCTGACATAGCTTTATGCGAGGAAGCTCGCTAGATCCTTGAGTAGAGCTGGCTTTGGCTTAGCTCCAACGATCTGAGTTACAACTTCACCATTAACAAAAACATACATAGATGGAATTGATGTAATTCCATACTTGATCGCGATCGCAGACTCTTCATCTGTGTTCAGCTTTACGATCTTGATCTTTGAGCCGTACTCATCTGAGATCTCTTCAAGGATTGGGCCAACCGCGCGGCAAGGACCACACCATTCAGCCCAAAAATCAACCAAAACGGGGGTGCTGCTCTTAAGAACCTCTGCATCAAAGGTTGCTGTCGTTACCTTGCTAGTTGCCATCGTCGTACTCCTCTTTATTGTCGGTTGTAATTCTTGTTAAGAAAATTAGTGAGCTAAAAACTTCTCTGCATCTAACGCAGCAGCACACCCAGAGCCTGCAGCGGTAATTGCTTGACGGTAGGTGTGGTCTACCAAATCACCACATGCAAAGACACCCTTTAGATTTGTGCGGGTAGAGCGACCTTCGCAGATTACATATCCCTCATTATCAAGATCAATCTGTCCGATAATCAATTCGCTACGTGGAATATGTCCGATAGCAACAAACAAACCGGTAAATGCGCGCTCTGATTCAGTACCATCAACAGTGTTGCGAAGCTTTAACGCCTCAACCTTGTCTGCACCCAACACATCAATTACTTCAGTGTTCCACATAAACTCAATCTTTGGATTTGCCTTTGCACGATCAGCCATAATCTTTGATGCACGCAATGAATCACGACGATGGATTAATACAACCTTCTCTGCAAAACGAGTTAAGAAGGTCGCCTCTTCTACCGCGCTATCTCCACCACCAACAACCGCAATTGTTTGTCCACGGAAAAAGAAACCATCGCAGGTTGCACACCATGAAACACCATGGCCAGATAAACGCTTTTCATTAACTAAACCAATTTCGCGGTATGCGCTACCTGTTGCAAGAATTACAGATTTTGCTTTAACAGTGTTTCCGGAACCATCCTTCAAAACCTTGATATCGCCAGATAAATCCATTTCAACAATGTCATCTGTAATGAGTTCTGCACCAAAACGCTTTGCTTGCTTGCGCATGCTGTCCATCAAATCTGGACCCATAACTCCATCGGTAAATCCTGGAAAGTTTTCTACCTCAGTTGTATTCATGAGCGCACCACCTGCGGTGACTGAACCTTCATAAATAATGGGATCTAATTGGGCGCGAGCAGCGTAGATCGCAGCGGTGTACCCAGCTGGACCTGATCCAACAATTACGACATTTCTTACATCACTCATATCTGCTCCCTAGACCCCGAAATCTAATGGTTTTCTTCTGGCTTTGTTGAACGGCGCGAAATCGAACTACCTAAGTGGCGGATCATTGAAATCTCCTCAACCTTGAGCGCCTTTGCCGCAAAGACATACCCAAAGAATGCGATGACCATCACAAGTAATAACTCACCCGCACGAGCGGCAGGTGAGAGTTCAGCACCAACCCATGCGATGTACTCAACCATTGCAAACAATGGAAGCATCACAAGAAGCGCTGCAGTAAGTAAACGCAGATGCTGAGCTAAAAATTCCCGAACCGCTAACTTGCCGGTGTGTTTCTTTAACAATCCAAGAGTTACAAGCAAGCCAACCAAATAACTGAATGAGAACGCGACACCAAGACCAACAGTCACCCACTGATTCTTCAAGAAGTACAAGAAGAAGTATGAAAGCGCCACTGAAATAATATTGATGATCAGGATTGAAACAACCTGCGTACGAGTATCTTCAAAGGCGTTGAAGCCGCGAATTAAAATCAAGTTAATTGAAAAAGCGACCAAACCAAAACTTAGCGCAGATAAAACATGTCCGATGTAACGCGAATCTTCAGTTGGAATTCCGATAAAGATTACTTCGGTGATTAAAGAACCAAATAATAAGAATGCAACGGCGCTCGGAATTGTAATTACACCTACTAAGCGAATTGCGCGAATTAACTGCGCCTTAACCTCTTCACGCTTTCCATCAAGTGCTAACTTGGAAATATGCGGCAAGATCGCGGTAATGATTGAGATAGTGACAATCGAATAAGGCAACAACATTACATAGTAGGCATATGTGTACGGCGTGTAGCCAACACCAGTTGTAACACCCTCTTGCGCGCTACGAACCGCAGCAGATGTAGCAACATTGACCGTTACTAAGTAACCAAGCTGTGAAATTAAAACGTAAATTAAGGTCCAACCCGCTAAATTAAATGATTTACCTAAACCTTCTAAGCCCAGCCTTGGTTTAATTGTTATTCCCAAGCGCTTTACAACCGGCACCAGCACTAAGGCTTGTACAACCACACTGAGCGTCGTTCCCCATCCCAGAATCTGCACCTGCAAAGGCGTGATATTTGAAATGTTTACGCCTGGAGAAAGCACCAGGAAGCCACCAAAAAGCACGATTCCCACCAGGTTATTGGCGATTGGAGCCCACATAAGGGGACCAAAGGAGCCACGAGCGTTTGCCACCTGTCCCAGCATCGTGAACAAACCTAAGAAGAAGATTTGCGGCAGGCAGTACCGAGTAAATGCAACGGCAATCTCTTGTTCCTTTTCAAAGCCCGGTGTAAAAAACTCTGGTGCGTATAAACGCACTAACGCAGGGGCAAAGATCATTCCAAGTGTTACCAACACAAGAAGAATGAGCGAGATTGTTGTAATTAATCGTGAAGCAAAACCATCTCCACCATCATCATGTTCAAAAGATCTTACTAATTGTGGAATAAAGATTGCGGTGAGCGCTCCACCAACTAGCAAGTTATACAAAATATTTGGCATTGTGTTTGCAACGTTGTAAGTATCTGCAAGCAACGCGGTACCTAAAACAGCAACAATCAAAATTCCGCGGATGAATCCTGTGATTCGCGAGATGATTGTTCCCAGAGCCATGATTCCCGAGGCACGGAAGAGTTCATTAGATTTCATTTAACTCTCCTTCTGACCCGACGGACACTTTGAGCAACAGCTGCCAATAAGAGAAGTATGGCCGCACCTGTTGTAAACCAGGTCACCCTGGAGTCAATTACAGTTGAATTTAAAGTTAACAGCGCTTCTGGAACCACCTCGGAATCATCCTCAGGCCCAGTGATTAGCGCTGAAACAATAGTTTGCCCAGGTGCAATGACATCGACCTGCATCTCTAGCTGTCTCTTTGATTGCGCAGGGATTACAACATTATCAAAGCTACTCACAAAGATTCGAGAGCTGATTGGGATCATTGCAATATCAACGGTTACATCTACATCAAACTCATTAATAACAGTGACAGGCAGTTTTACCGATGAAGTTGTTATTTGGTACTTGCCACTATTAATACGTAATTTATTGACAACCTCTTTAACCGCCGCGGTCGCGCTGTATGAGAAGTACTGACGAGAGTTTTTATCCAAAGTTGGCGACAACAACTGCGCTAAACGAGCTCGAAGATGGATCAACTCTGGGGTGTCTACAACACGCGACAAACGGGTTAACGCCTTGCGGTTATCGCTGTAGCTCTTACGCAGAGGGTTACTTAACCCTGATTTTCCAACGCTCCACTGAACCTCAGGCTCGCTGCGGACTATGCGACCAAGAGCTAATTGCAAACGCTCTTGTCCGTAAACAAAGTAGGTTTTCAATTCACTTGGCGCTAAACGTTTTGCAAGCGCGATATCTGGATTTCCATAGGCAAGCGCGACTACTTCATTGCCAGCAGTAACTCGCTTGAGCTGATTCAACCAAGCGGTAGCGATCTCTTTTCCTGCTGGCTCTGCCTCATTGGCCAAGGTGTACTCATTAGTCATAACAATTACTTCATCGATTAACGCAGCATCAATAACCCAGGTGCGATTTTTTTCAATCGACTGAAAAACCTTTAAACCTAACTCGCCAGAAGGAGTTAGAGCTTGCGCCAAATCATCATTTCGAAACTCACCTGTAAATGTTTGGTTAGCCGGCGCGGTAATTCGAATGACGGTATTTGCGGTGGCTGCTTGCGGCACCATCATTAACAAGAAAACTGAAACAATAAGTAGCGCTAACTTTTTCATGAAGTTATCTCCGCACTACGGGCGATTAACTTCTTCTCATCAGGATAAGCAAGTCGATCAACGATCTCTTCTAATGGGAACCAAGAAACCTCATCTACCTCACTTTCCTGCGCAGCTAAAACTCCACCAACTTCAGTAAACATAAAGTGATGAACAGTTTTGTGAATTCTCTTTCCGCCAGCCATAAACCAAAAATCAATAAC
>JBEAVJ010000122.1:0-2881 GCA_041160995.1 Actinomycetota bacterium
CTTGATTTAATCCTTGAAGCGATTGAGGCTGCAGGATTTAAGCCAGGATCTGAAATCGCACTTGCGATGGATGTGGCTGCAACTGAGTTCCACGAGAACGGTAAGTACAACTTTGAAGGTGCAGTAAAGACATCTGATGAAATGATCGCGTATTACACCTCTTTGGTAGATGCCTACCCAATCGTTTCAATTGAAGATCCTTTGAATGAGGAAGACTGGGCTGGCTGGACAGAGATGACCAAGGTCCTTGGTTCACGCATCCAGATCGTTGGCGATGATCTATTTGTAACTAACCCAGAGCGTTTAGCTAAGGGAATCGCCGGTAACACAGCAAACGCTCTACTTGTAAAGGTAAATCAGATTGGAACTCTGACAGAGACAATCGATGCTGTAGAGATGGCACACCGTGCTAACTACCGCAGCATGATGAGCCACCGTTCAGGTGAAACAGAGGACACAACAATTGCAGATCTTGCTGTTGCTCTTAACTGCGGACAGATCAAGACTGGTGCACCTGCACGTACTGAGCGCGTTGCTAAGTACAACCAACTTCTTCGCATTGAAGAAGAGCTAGCTGAAGGTGGGGTCTACGCGGGTCGCGCAGCATTCCCACGTTTCAAGGGGTAAGAATTAGCTATGGCACGTCGACAACTTCGCTTTGGTCGTCGCCGTACCTCTAATCGCGTTTTAGCCTTATCTGTAATCTTTTTTATTCTTGCCTTAACGATCGCACCTCCTGTGAAGCATTACTTCACACAACGTGCGCAAATCAGTGCTTTGAAGTCGCAGCTTTCTGCAGATAACACCGCGCTACAAAAGGCTCGTGAAGAGTTAACCTTGTGGCAAGACCCTGAGTATGTAAAGTCTCAGGCTCGTGAACGTCTGCACTTTGTTCTTCCAGGAGAGCGTCAGTACATTGTTACTGAAGGCGAAAATGATCTTACTCAAAACAGCAGTACCAAGATTGCAAGCTCTTTAGCTGATGGACAACCGTGGTACTCACGTTTAATTGCATCAATTAGCGAAACCGGCAATTAATGCGTGATGTCACACAAGCCGATCTCGATTGCATTCAAACTCAATTAGGTCGCACACCTCGCGATGTTCACGCAATTGCATATCGCTGCCCCTGCGGAAAGCCGGCTGTTGTTGAAACCCCACCTCGATTAGAAGATGGCACTCCCTTTCCTACTTTTTACTATGCAACCTGCCCTCGCCTGACTGCGGTTATTTCCACCCTTGAAACAACAGGTTTAATGGGCGAAATGAATGAGCGGTTAGAAACAGATGCTGAATTAGCTGGCGCATATCACGCAGCACATGATGATTACATCGCAGCACGATCTGCACTCGGAGTAGATGTTCCCGAGGTCGACAATGTTTCTGCAGGTGGCATGCCTACCCGTGTGAAGTGCCTCCATTCACTTGTTGCGCACTCGCTATCAGCAGGTCCTGGCGTAAATCCCTTGGGAGATGAAGCGCTAGCAAAGCTTCCTGATTGGTGGAAGAACAACCCATGCGAGTAGCGGCGATTGATTGCGGAACTAACTCAATTCGTTTACTGATTGCAGATATTGATGGAAACAACTTTCGTGAAGTAGTGCGTGATATGGAGATTGTTCGCCTAGGACAAGGTGTTGATGAAACCGGTCAATTCCATCCAGATGCGATCGCCAGAACTCTCGCTGCAGTTGATAAATTCGCGGCTGAAATCGCTAAGCGCGGAGTTGAAAAGATTCGATTCTGCGCAACAAGTGCCACACGAGATGCAGCCAACCGACACTTATTTGTAGATGGCGTACGCGAGCGTTTAGGAATCGAACTAGAGGTTATCTCTGGCGATGAAGAAGCAGCGCTTTCCTTTGCTGGAGCAATTAAGGATTTAGATCCAAGCAACGGCCCCTTTTTAGTGGTTGATATCGGGGGAGGCTCTACTGAGTTTGTGTTTGGAACCTCAACAGTTGAGGCAGCAAAAAGTGTCAATATCGGATGTGTGCGAATGTCTGAACGCCACTTTGCATCAGATCCAGCTACACCTGAACAAATCGAAGCTGCTCGTGCAGATATTCAAGCAGCGATCGCACATGCTGCAGAAGTAGTTCCAATTACTAAGGCAAAGACATTAGTTGCTGTGGCAGGTACAGCAACAACAGTTGCCGCCGCGGCTCTAGATCTACCTGAATACGATCGCTACGCCATTCACTTATCGCGGATTTCAGCGAAACAAACTCATGATGCAGCCACCATGTTTGCAACCAAAACCCGCGAACAACGCTTGTCCCTGGGCTACATGCACCCGGGACGTGCCGATGTAATTGCAGCTGGCTCACTTGTTCTATCAGAGATCATGAACGCAACCGGTGCCACCGAATTTGTAGCCTCTGAGTCAGATATTTTGGATGGAATGGCATTTTCTCTTGCCCGCAATTAAATCTATAAAGCTTCTAGATCAAAAGATTGTCGCCTGCACTAAATGCCCTCGCTTAGTTGAGTGGCGTGAAGAGGTCGCGGTTGTAAAACGTAAGGCTTACGAAAATGAAAAATACTGGGGTAAACCAGTGCCGGGCTTTGGTCCTGACAATGCACGAATTGTGATCGTGGGATTAGCACCAGGTGCGCATGGTGCAAACCGAACTGGGCGAATTTTTACGGGGGATTCATCAGGGGATTGGCTCTATAAAGCGCTCCACAAAAATGGTTTGGCAAGTATCCCTACAAGTACATCGGCAAATGATGGGCAAAAACTTATTGATACCCGCATTACCTGTGCTGTTCGATGTGCACCACCCGATAACAAACCTTCAACTGAAGAAAAAATACAGTGTTCAGATTACTTAATCAATGAAATAGAACTTTTGATGCCAACTGCTCGTACCTTTGT
>JBEAVJ010000022.1:0-10987 GCA_041160995.1 Actinomycetota bacterium
TGTCATTTTGGGCATAGACCTCAGAGTATGAGCGAAGTATCGAGTTTGAACCAAAGACTAGATCTACGCGTGTAGCGGTCCAATCAACAGATCCGGTCTTGCGATCACGGATGTTATAGAGGTTATCCCCGGCTGGCTCCCAGACATATTTCATGTCGGTTAAGTTCACAAAGAAGTCAGTTGTAAGTGCGCCAACATTCTTTGTAAATACACCGTGTGAAGTTCCTGCATGGTTTGTTCCAAGAACGCGCATTCCACCCATTAGTACAGTCATTTCTGGTGCGGTTAAGCCCATCAACTGTGCACGATCGAGAAGTAGCTCTTCTGGAGAAACTGCGTAAACCTTCTTCACCCAGTTGCGGAAACCATCGTGAATTGGTTCAAGGACCTTGTAGCTATGTACATCGGTCTGCTCTTGGGTTGCATCGCCGCGACCTGGCGCAAATGGTACAGCGATCTTTACTCCAGCTGCTGCTGCAGCCTTTTCAACTCCGATGTTTCCAGCCAAAACAATGACGTCCGCGATGCTTGCGCCAAATTCCTTTGCAATTGGCTCAAGTGCTGCAAGAACCTTGTTCAAGCGTGCAGGTTCATTACCTTCCCAATTGCGAGCAGGTTCTAAACGGATTCGAGAACCATTTGCACCGCCGCGAAGATCTGAACCGCGGAATGTACGAGCACTATCCCAAGCGGTTGCTACTAGCTCTGAAACAGATAGGCCAGTTGCTTCAATCTTTGCTTTAACAGCTGCAACATCGTAAGAAGATGTGCCTGCAGGAATTGGATCCTGCCAAATCAAATCCTCTTGTGGAACATCTGGTCCGATGTAACGAACCTTTGGACCCATGTCGCGGTGGGTTAACTTAAACCAAGCGCGAGCAAATGCATCATCAAGAAGTGCTGGATTTTCATGGTACTTCTTGGAAATTTCAAGGTAAATCGGATCCTTGATCATGGCCATGTCAGCATCGGTCATCATTGGGTTGTAGCGAATTGATGAGTCTTCAACATCTACCGGCTTGTCAGCTTCTGCAATATTTGTTGGCTCCCACTGATGCGCTCCTGCTGGTGACTTAACAAGTGCCCATTCGTGCTTAAACAACATTTCAAAGTAACCGGCATCCCACTTTGTTGGCTCAGTTGTCCACGCACCTTCAATTCCACTTGTAACTGTGTTGCGACCTACGCCGCGCTTGGTGTGATTGTTCCATCCCAAGCCTTGTTCAAAAATATCTGCGGCTTCTGGAGCTGGTCCTAGCAATGCTGCATTTCCATTTCCATGTGCCTTACCAACGGTGTGACCACCTGCAGTTAATGCAACTGTCTCTTCATCATTCATCGCCATGCGTGCAAAGGTTTCGCGAACATGTTGTGCGGTAAGCAAAGGATTTGAAACTCCGTTGATGCCTTCTGGGTTTACGTAAATCAATCCCATTTGAACAGCAGCTAATGGGTTTTCAAGAGATGCTGCATTTGTTGTATCTGCATAACGCTCATCACTTGCCATCATGAGTTCTGCTTCTGGACCCCAGTAAATATCCTTCTCTGGGTGCCAGACATCTTCGCGGCCGAAAGCAAAACCAAATGTCTTGAGCCCCATGCTTTCGTAGGCAATTGTTCCTGCCAAAATAAATAGATCTGCCCAACTCAGTTTGTTTCCGTACTTCTGCTTAATTGGCCATAGCAAGCGACGGGCCTTATCCAGGTTGCCGTTATCTGGCCATGAGTTAAGAGGTGCAAATCTAAAACTTCCGGTACCTGCTCCACCACGTCCATCGGCTACACGGTACGTACCCGCTGAGTGCCAAGCCATACGAATCATTAATCCGCCGTAATGACCCCAATCAGCTGGCCACCACTCTTGCGTCTGTGTCATAAATTGATGCAAATCTTTTTTCAATGAGGCGACATCGAGGCTCTTAACCTCTTCGCGATAATCAAAATCTTCACCAAGAGGATTTGTCTTGCGATCGTGTTGATGCAAGATGTCTAGGTTGAGTGCATTTGGGTACAAATATGTATTTGTCTCAGCTCCGTGAGTGTTTGCACCGTGAGCTACTGGGCACTTTCCGTCCATGATTTCCTCCTAGGAATACAGTGAAGTGCCCTAAGTATGGGTTGCACGGTGTTTGCCCGCAAATTATGAGAGATAGGCTTTGATCATGACCAGAACAGTAAAAAAGTGGAGCGCTAAAGATGCTGCTCAATGCATCATCACCCCTTCCGATCTCGACCATAAATACAGTCGAGGAGTGTTGGGTCTCATTACTGGATCTGCGCAGTATCCAGGTGCCGCAGTCTTAACAACAGCTGCTGCATCGGCAACTGGTGTTGGCATGGTTCGTTTTCATAGCTCCTCAGGACTTGCGCACTTAGTTTTGCATTCGACTCCATCGGCGGTTGTGCAGCCAGGAAAGGTTGCAGCATGGGTGGTTGGAAGTGGAATTAATTCCAAGAAGTATTCGGATTTCACAACCTGGTTACGCCATCGTTGGTTCAAGTTAATTCGCTTGCAATCTGTGCCAACAGTTTTGGATGCTGGAGCACTTTCATTAGCTGGATCTCTAGAACAACCAACAGTGATAACTCCCCATAGCGGCGAACTTGCAACACTGCTAACAGCACGTGGCGTGCAGGTAACAGCTGAGGCGATTGAAGGAGATCCCAAGAAATGGGTCCAAAACGCTGCGGATACATTAGGTGTAACGGTTCTGCTCAAAGGAGCAACAACATATGTTGCAAATGATGAGATCTTGATTCAACTTCCAGTTGCAACTCCTTGGCTTGCAACAGCTGGAAGCGGAGATGTTTTAGCGGGAATCTTGGGCGCTCTTGTTGCAACAAATGCGATTGAGATTCTCAATGATTACAACCATCTAGCTCATGTTGCTGCGACAGCTGCATTTATTCACAATCAGGCAGCGGTAAAGGCATCGGGTGGTGCACCTATCAACGCTGAAGCGATCATCGCTGCAATCCCCGAGACGCTGGCACGGTTACTGAAGCGGTAGGAATCTAGGGGAAACCCTATGTAGCGCTAACTCTCACTTAGTACCGTAGATACTTCCCATTAAAGGTTACTTCATTGATGATCCCTTTGAACTATCTACCGTCGGGGCAGCGTTAAAGCTCCATGGCATCAATGTTGTTGGTGAGGCTCGCAAGAAAAGTACCGCACTTAATCTCTTTAGAAGTTTGCAACCCAATATTCTGCTCTTAGATATGCACAAATCGCAGGAGTGCTCGATAGATATTGCGGTAACTATTCGAAAAGAATCACCAACAATTGGAATTGTCATTCTTGTTCCCTGCGCAGATGTTCGACTCATTGGTAAGCAGCTCTCTGAACTTCCAGCTGGCACTTTATTGGTGCTAAAGAACTCCCTTAATAATCTGGCAACCTTGTGTGATGTCATCACATCATCGCGATCTTTCAACGCTGACGATCCAGTTGTGTGGGTAAATGGTGGAGTGACCTTGCATAACAGAGAGTCCCAACCACTGATGTCCGGGCTTTCCGATATTCAAGTTGAGACTCTTCGATATGTGGCTGAAGGGTTTACTAATGCAGAAATCGGAAGAGCTCGCTTTGTTAGTGAAAAGGCGATTGAACAGGTACTTTCGAGGGTTGCAATCTCCTTAAACATTCAGCCGGATCACAGAAAAAACATGAGAGTTCAACTAATCAATGAGTACATGAAATGGATTGGCGCGCCGACTCACTAAGAAAAGCCTGTATGGGGGTTGAAAGGTAAAGTTCGACCCTATGGAGATAGAGCAGATTCGCCTTCGATGGAATGATGTTCTAGATACTCTCGAATCACACAATCGAGTTGCCTGGATCGCCTACTTTGATGCCCGTTTGATTTCATTTACCGATGGCGTTCTCACCCTAGATTTCTCCGATAGTCGTAAATTTGCAGCATCTCATGAGTACTCAGAAACCCGCCCCAATCTCAAGGCTGCACTTGTTGCATCAATAGAAGAAGTCTTGGGTGTAACTATGGAGATCAAAGAACAATGAAAATTAAGGTCTTTCTCTTATCTGTAGCGCTAATCATCGGAGTTGCAGGCGCACCTCAATCTTTTGCAGCAACTTCGGCCTTAAGCATGCAGGTTCGTCAAACACCTAGCGCCTCTGAAACTTTGTTAACCATGTATGGAAATCTCAAGCCAAATCGTTCCGGTACAACTGTGACGATTCAAGTTGATACCGATGGAAAGTGGACCACAACTCGCTTCACAACAAAGGTCACCAAGGTTGGAACGTGGAAGGTAACGGCACTAGCCACCGCCCTTAACGCCCAGGTTCGTTATCGCGCTGTTTCTGTAGTTGCAGGTAAGAGTTTGTACTCACCAATTCGCGCCATAACAATTAAGCAGTTACCTGAGTTATCTAACAATGACCCTGCACAATTTATTGATTTGAAGGGGCCTGGTGGAAGAATCCATGGCACCGATGTAAGCCGTTGGCAGCATCCCAACGACAAGCCAATTGATTTTGTAAAGAAGTATGAAGCTGGAATGCGATTTGTTTTCATTAAAGCTTCAGATACTAGAGAGACTGCCGATCGCCTTGCGGTGAAGTATGCGGCGATGGATCATCACGCTGCACAAGCCGCGGGTTTATATACAGGTTTTTATCATTACGCAGTCTTGCCAGATGTATCAACACCTGAACAGATTAAGCAGGATGCTTTAGCTCAAGCTCAAAAAGTTGTGTGGCGCTTAGCGTCGATGGGCGGATACTCCGATAGAGATTTGCCTTACGCTCTTGATCTTGAAAACAAGTGTGTGCGCTACTCATCAACTGGTGCCTGCCAAAAGTATGCAACTAGAAGCGCTGTCACTTTATGGGCTTTGACATTTCTTGCTTCATTGAAAGAGAAAACAGGTCGCACTCCAATTTTGTACTCCTATCCAGCATTTCTGGAAGGTTCTATGGTGCGCTCACCTGAGCTTGCCCAGTACCCACTATGGCTTGCTCAATATGGAATCGATCCAGCAAATCCGATTAATCAACCAGGAGTAAAGCCTGGTGGTTGCTTTGTTCACTCATGGACCGGCGCAAACTGTGATTCGCAATGGACGGTATGGCAGTACTCATCGTGTGGCATTGCACCTAAGTATGGAGTCCCTGGAAATAGATTGGATCTCAATGTTTTCCGTGGCACCCCAGCATCATTCTTAGAGTTAGTTAAAGGTGTTTGGAAGCCAACACTGGTTGACTTAATGCCACAACAAGAGGCAACAATTATGACTCTGATAAATCAATCATCAACAACAACTAATAAGCCTGCATCCTTCAGAGTCAGCGTGACCCGACCATCTGGTTTACCTGTTGTAACTGGAAATGTGAAATTTGTCTTTGATAAATCAACGACGCCAGAAATCAGGCCAACTCAACGTATTGTGCGTGAAACTAGCGGTGCTTGGACGCTCGAACTCAGAGGAGTTGCTGCAGGAAGCTTCAAGGGAAAGATTGTCTTTGAAGATATTTCAGGTACCCACGCAACATCAACTTCAGAGGTAAGTTTTGATGTTGTTCAAGGTCCTACACCTTCGCCAAAGCCAACACCCTCACCTACTGCAACAAAGAAGCCAACAACAGATAGCTGCAGAGGTCAGATTAAGAATTAGCCTCTAGGAGCTCATCTAGCGCTGCTAATTCGCGATCAACAAGTTCTTCGTAAGCTGCAACTGACTCTTTGCGCTCTTTTGCACTCCAACCAAGCACTGGTGCAATGAGCGCTCCCACCTCATCAGCAAGGTGTACTCCGTGGTCCTGGGCTTCGAAAGCCAAACGTGTACGACGTGAAATAACATCATCAACGGTTCGTGCACCTTCATGGGTTGCCGCATAAACAATTTCAGCCTTGATGTATGGAAGTTCAGGATCTAACTTCTTGGCAAGCTTTGGCTCTTGCGTAATTAATTCGAGAATTTCACTAATCAGTGAGCCATAACGATTTAGCAGGTGGGTAACGGTGTCAACATCGAGTCCTGACTCCTGCGCAATTCGATCTCTCTGTTGTTCCAAAGCAAAGTAGCCATCTGCACCAACTAGAGGCAACTTTTCGGTTACTGAATCTTGTGTGATGCGACGAAGCTCAATTACTGCGCGATCGACAGCATCTTTACCCATAACTCGATAGGTCGTGTACTTACCACCAGCTATTGAAACAAAACCTGGAACAGGGCGATCAACGGTGTGTTCGCGGGAAAGCTTTGTAGTTGTTGAACTCTTCTTATTTGCAACCAATGGTCGCAACCCTGCATACACACCAATAATTTCTTCAGCCTTTAACTTTGGCTCGAGTACACGGTTTGCTTGATCAAGAATGTATTGAACATCTTCGCGTGAAGCGTATGGCTCTGCACGATCACCCTCGTATGGAGTATCGGTTGTTCCAACGATCCACTTGTCTCCCCAAGGAATCAAGAAGAGGACAGAAACCGCGGTCTTTAAAATAATTCCTGCATCAGATTTAATCGCAGAGCCAGGCAGCACAATGTGCACACCCTTGCTCATGGTTACACCGTATCCGGCCGTCAGTTCAAACTTTTCATGAAGCTCATCGCTCCAAATACCGGCACACATAATTGTTGCTCCAGCTTTGATCGCTATCTTCTTACCTGACTCAAGATCGCGGGCATTAACTCCAACTACTCGCTTACCCTCACGGATCAAAGACTCTGCAGCTACACGTGTTGCAATGATCGCTCCGTGGCGTGCTGCTGTGCGTGCAACCGACATTGTGTGTCTTGCATCATCGACCTGTGCATCAAAATACTTAATAGCGCCGGTAACGATGTCATGGCGCAATGAAGGTGCGATCTCATTGATCTGCCGTTGACTCAAGTGCTTATGCCATGGCAATGCGCGCTGGAAACCGCGAAGTGCATCGTAGAGAGCTAAACCTGCTCCAACATATGTGCGCTCTTTGAATTTTTCAGTTAGCGGAAATAAAAACCCAACAGGTTTTACAAGGTGTGGGCACAAGGTAGAAACCATAAGCTCGCGTTCATGAAGTGCTTCGCGAACAAGTTTGAAGTCATACTGCTCTAAATAACGAAGGCCACCATGGATCAACTTGCTGGATCTACTTGATGTACCGGATGCAATATCTTGAGAGTCGATGAGGGCAACCTTTAATCCACGTGATGCCGCATCAAGGGCTGCACCAACGCCAGTTACTCCCCCGCCAATAACCAGGATGTCGAACTGCTCAGCGCCTAATTGTGAAATAGCGGAGTCATGCTGGTCTGGGCCAAGTTGCGACAAGAACATATGCGTTGAATCTCCGTAACGACTGAGTACTCTAAGACTAACTTACGGCGAGAGGTTTTGTGCATCGTGGCTTACATCGGCAGCTTGGATCAAGGGACTAGCAGTACTCGATTCATGATCTTTGATCATTCCGGCCAAGTGGTTGGACAACATCAATTAGAACATCGCCAGATACTGCCTCAAGCTGGTTGGGTAGAACATGATGCCGCTGAGATTTGGGAGAGAGTTCAAGAGGTAATCGCTGGGGCGCTCAAGCAAGCCAACATCCTGGGCTCAGATTTAGCGGCTATAGGTTTAACAAATCAACGGGAAACCACCGTTGTCTGGGATGTAACTACTGGTCAGCCACTTAGTAATGCGATTGTGTGGCAGGACACTCGTACAACTGATTTCTTATCAACTCTAACTCAGGAGCAGCAAAGCACAATTCGGCACAAGACCGGATTAACAATCGCTCCTTACTTTGCTGGCAGCAAGATGAACTGGTTCCTTTCTAATGTTCCAGCGGCAAGCGGTAGCAATGCCCGCTTTGGAACCATTGATTCTTGGTTGCTCTGGAACCTGTCAGGCGGGGTTCGTGGTGGAGTCCATGCAACAGATGTCACCAATGCCAGCCGTACTCTTTTGATGAACCTTGAAACCCTTGATTGGGATCAAGAGTTACTGACAATTTTTGGAGTGTCACGAACTGCACTTCCTGAAATCAAATCTTCCTCAGAAATTTATGGCATGACAGATCCGAATGGACCATTTGGTACCGCTATACCGATTGCAGGAATTTTGGGAGACCAACAGGCTGCGATGGTTGGACAGGTATGTTTTGAGCGCGGAGAATCCAAGACAACATATGGAACTGGAAACTTTGCACTATTAAATACCGGAACAGAGATTGTTAGATCAAAAAATGGTTTGCTGACAACTGTTTGTTTCAAGTTAGGTGATCAGCCAGCTCATTACGCTCTTGAAGGATCAGTTGCCGTCACTGGCTCTGCAATTCAATGGTTGCGTGACCAATTAGGAGTTATCTCAAGCGCCGCAGAAACGGAGAGCTTGGCATCATCTGTTGCAGACACTGCGGGTGTTTACTTTGTTCCCGCCTTTTCTGGACTCTTTGCCCCTTACTGGCGAAGCGATGCCCGCGGAGTAATTGTTGGATTAACTCGCGCGGCAACAAAGGCCCACCTTGCACGAGCAGCCCTTGAAGCAATTTGCTATCAAACTCGCGATGTCATGGATGCGATGGTTGCAGATAGTGGAGTGCCGATGAAGGAGATGCGGGTAGATGGTGGAATCACCGCAAACTCTCTATGTATGCAGATGCAGGCAGATGTAATGGGAATTGATATCACCCGCCCATTAATTGGCGAAACAACAGCACTTGGTGCCGCCTATGCAGCAGGACTTGCAGTTGGTTTCTGGTCATCCACTGATGAGGTTAGAAAGCAGTGGCAACAATCAAGACGTTGGAACGCTACAAGTACTGAGCAGCAACGAACAGTTGGTTACGCCGGCTGGAAGAAAGCTGTTGAGCGCACCTTGAACTGGGTGGATTAAGCCTTAGTAATTTCAATCAAGAAAGCATTTGCAGGAGCAAGAATTGGTGCAGTCACACCAATTGAAGCAAGTGCAGATCCTGAAAGTGAAATTCCGCTCATCCATTCTGGTGGAGTGATCAGCATGAAACGTGGCTTACCCGCAGGGAAGACCGCTTTAACCATATAAGTTGCTGATGGATCTAAACCTGGAAACTTCAAAGGTGATGGATGAATAGCAACTGTTGGCGTCAATTGAACATAAGCAAAGATTGCTCGAGATTTATCGTGAGCCGTTACTCCATGCAAATATGCATGAGCATCTGGATAATCAACCCGCACCATTTTTCCTGAATGCAGATGCGCACGATTGTCCTTGTAGTACTGCGCCCAAGTAGCTAAATGCTTGCGCTCTTGCTCACTTGCTTCGGTGATATTCCATTCGATACCGGCGTGGCCGAATAGTGCAGTAGCTGCACGCATCGATAGTTCAAGGGTGCGGCCTGTTTGATGACCGTGAGTTGGTCCAATGTGAGTGCCCAATAATTCTGGAGCAATGACTTGCGCTGTCCAGCGCTGAATTGTTTGGCGCTCTAACGCATCGTTGTTATCGCTAGTCCAGAAGCGATCAACTAAATCAATCACACCAAGATCAATTCGCGCACCACCGGATGCGCAAGATTCAATCTCTAATGCGGTGTGACGCTTCTTCAGCTCTGCAAACAAACGATAAATCGCTTGAGTTTGGCGATGGACGCCAGCTTGACCAAGGTGGCCAGCATCTACAAGTACGCGGTTGTGATCCCACTTGATATAGGCGATGTTGTGCGCTGAAAGCACCGCAGATGTTTGTTCAAGGACATGATTGAAAGCGCCTTCATGGCCCAAATCCAAAACCAATTGATGTCTCCACAGTGGTGGAACACGATCACCCTCATGCAAGATCCACTCAGGATGCGCACGGTAGAGATCTGAATCAGGATTAACCATCTCGCCTTCAAACCAAAGGCCAAACTCAATTCCCTTGTCATTGATGTACTTGATGATCGGTGACAAACCATTAGGCCACACAGCGGGATCGATGACCCAGTCACCAAGACCGGCACGATCATCTCGGCGTGAGTGGAACCAACCATCATCGAGAACAACACGCTCGATACCAATTTCAGCGGCTACATCGATAAGCGCTTTAATTTTCTCTTCATTGTGATCAAAGTACAGCGCCTCCCACATGTTGAGAGTGAGTGGTCGTGGTCGCTTTGGATGCATCGGACGAGCACGTAAATATGAATGATAAGCAGCGCTGACACCATCGAGGCCATCAGCTGAAAAAACAGAGAGCAGTGCTGGAGCAGCATAACTTTCTCCCGCAGCAAGAGTTACCTCACCAGGAAGTAATAGCTCGCCAGCACCAATCGACATGGAACCATCAAAGAGTTTTTCAACTAGATAGTGTGAGTTACCGCTCCACGCAATACTCGTAGCCCATGCATTTCCAGATTGAAATGATGTTTGCGAGGTTAAAGCAATATCTGCGATTGAAAAATTGTGTCCACTGCGTCCTTCACGTGATTCGCGAACCCATGTACCAGTAGCAATATCTTTTCGCTGAGGGTTACGTTCATTTGACCAACGACCCGCAAAATCTAGGGTTTGTGTCGCCTCTTTTGGAAGCGGAAGCCAATGGATGAATTCGTTGACGGTGTAATCAGTTGATCCGATGTTTTTAACTGAACCCTTTTGAGTTAAGACACCATGTACATCTAAATCAAAGTTAAGCGTGACCTCTAATTCGGCGTGGAAATCGCGCAAAATAACTGCGACATGATTCTTATCGTGGTGAAAATCAGTTACCTCAAACTTTGTTGACCATGCTTTTCCTGAACGATGACCTGACAATGTTGGTCGGCCTAAAAATCCTCGTGAACTCTCACGCATGATTCCTGGGAATTGAGGAAAATCCCATGAACTATTTGCGATGGATGGGCGAATTGCTGTTTGTACAGATGCAAGCTCGCCCTGAAGAGGCGCTCCCCAATGTTGAATGATGAGCGCTCCATCTACAACTTCAAGTAACAAGGCAGATGTAGGGGCGCTCAATAGTGCAGATTGCTTGCTCACAAAGGTAGAGTAACGACACTATGAGCGAGAGTAAAAAACTTAA
>JBEAVJ010000023.1:0-7826 GCA_041160995.1 Actinomycetota bacterium
ATCCACGCCAGCGAAGATCTTCGATCAGGTTCATGCGCTCATCATCTCTGAAAATGCCTTCTGCTTGCTGGCAATTTCCTTTTGCGTCGTGGTGTTTGCTGTTAAGGCATCCTTAATCTGTTGGGCAACTAAGGAAGGTGCGGTTCCGCCAGATGTTGTACGAGAGCTTAAGGCCCCATGAACGGTGAGCACTTCACGCACTCCCCCATCAAGTTGAGGATGTACAGCCACTAACTCTGCATCGGTTAATTGATGTAATTGGCGATCGGAGGATTCACACAGTGCAACGCACTTGCCGGCAGCTTCATGGGCTTGAGCAAATGGAACATTCTTTTTAGCAAGGTAATCTGCGATTTCAGTTGCAAGTGAAAACCCCGTAGGCGCAGCCAAGGCCATCTTTTCGCGATCAAAATCAGTTGTTGCAACCATTCCGGTAACTGCAGGCAACACCAAGAGCAATGTGTCGATACTGTCAAACAGCGGCTCTTTATCCTCTTGCAGATCGCGGTTGTAAGCAAAAGGAAGTCCCTTGAGCATTGTTAAAACACTCATGAGATTTCCAACAAGACGTCCTGATTTTCCACGAGCAAGCTCTGCCATATCTGGATTCTTTTTCTGAGGCATAATCGATGAACCAGTTGAGTACGCATCAGCAACCTTTGCCCAAGCAAACTCCTGAGATGACCACAAGGTCCATTCCTCGCCGATGCGAGATAAATGGTTTCCGATCATTGCAAAGATGAAGAGAGCCTCTGCTACATAATCGCGATCGCTAACAGCATCAATACTGTTGGCAAATGTTGAATCAAAGCCAAGATTCTTCGCAGTAAAGGCTGGATCTAGTGGAAGCGAAGAGCCAGCAAGTGCTCCTGCACCCAAAGAGCTCACAGATGTGCGTGCCAACCAATCGTTGATTCGATCAAGATCTCGAGCAAATGCATGTGCATGTTTTGCTAACTCATGACCAAATGAAACCGGCTGTGCATGCTGAATGTGGGTAAAACCTGGTGCTGGATCATTGACATACTCAGCTGCTTTTTCAAGGATCGCACTTTGCAGATGAGTAACAAGTGTTGCAATCTCCAACATATGATCGATTGAGAACAATCGCAGATCGGTCGTCACTTGATCATTACGGGATCGACCTGCACGCAGAGCTCCCCCAACAGGGCCTAGTTTTTCAGTTAACCCTCGTTCAAGAGCGCTATGTACATCCTCATCACTCTCGATGGGAGCAAATGAGCCCTGTGATACCTGCGTTGCTAAATCCTTGAGCGCAGCCAAAATCGCATCTGAATCCTTTGCCGATATCAGAGAGTTCTTTTTAAGAATTGCTAGGTGAGCCATCGATGAGCGAATGTCATATGGAGCCAAACGCCAATCAAAGTGGATGCTTCTGGACAGGGCAAAGACCGAATCCTCAGGTCCTTGTGCAAAACGTCCGCCCCATAGAGCCATTACTTCCTCTTCCCATCACCTTGTGCGTAAGCAAGCAATTCTTTCGCTAAATGTGCTCCACCAGTGGCTTTCTTCGACACCAAGATAATCGTGTCGTCCCCTGCGATGGTTCCGATAACGCCGGTAAGGCCAGCATGATCCAGCGAACTGGCTAGAAACTGAGCCGCCCCTGGCGGAGTATGAATCACAGCCAAATTTGCACTGTGATCAACTGACAAAATCAACTTTGAAGGTACCGGTGTGCTTCGAACAATCGCATCATCGGAGCTTTCGCGAATTTGATATGTGCTTTCGCCATCTTTATTGCGAGCACGTACCGCACCAATCTCTTCAAGATCGCGGCTCGCAGTTGCCTGCGTTACTTTGTAGCCAGCCTTCTTGAGCAATCTCACTAAATCTGATTGAGAATGCACTAATCCCGCTTGGATTAATGAAATAGCCTTTGCTCGACGAGCCGATACTGATTGTGCGCTACTTGCCATCACTCATCACCTTCCTGAAAATTGCTACGAATTTTTTTATTTGTGCATCGGTGACAATTAACGCTGGCGCCAATCGAATGGTTGTTGGATTTGCAGCGTTCACGAGCACTCCTTCATTCTGTAATGCCAAAGCAACATCTGCAGCTTTACGGGATTCGAGTTCTATCCCCAGTAACAGACCTGCTCCTCGCACCTCGGCCACTCCTGGGATTAACGCCAACTCCTGAATGAGGTAGAGACCTTGCGCCTCTACTTTCTTCAAAATCTTTTGAGCTTCGATGAATTTAATAGCAGCTAAACCTGCCGCTGTTGTTACGGGATTGCCACCAAAGGTTGATCCGTGATCTCCAGGTTGAAATAGATCAGCAGCTTTTCCTAAAGCGATCATTGCACCCAGGGGCAAGCCTCCACCTAAACCTTTAGCCAGCGTTATGACATCTGGCGTGATGCCTGAGTATTCGTATCCAAACCAATCTCCTGTGCGACCCATACCGGTTTGAACCGCATCAATAACAAGTAAGGCGCCCTTCGCATCACACAGGGATCGAAGTTCGCGCAGATAATCTGCAGGAGGAACAATTACACCCGCTTCACCCATGATCGGTTCAATAATGACCATCGCGGTTTTCTTCGTAACCGCTTTGCGCATAGCTTCGATCTCGCCGAAAGGAACATGCTTGACGCCTTTAATCAGAGGCAAGAAGGGTTCGCGCTTTGAGGGTTGGCCGGTAAGAGATAACGCACCCATTGTGCGGCCATGAAAAGCACCCTGGGCGGCAACAATTCGCACTTTGCCACTACGACGAGAGAGTTTGAGAGCAGCTTCATTTGCTTCCGCACCTGACTGGCAGAAAAACACTTTAGCTTTCTTGTCGCCTGTCATAGCTGCGAGTTTTTCCGCTAATTCAATAGCATGTGGATGCGCATAGAAATTACTGACATGGCTGAGAGTCGAAACCTGCTTGGTTACCGCTTTAACAATTGCAGGGTGGGCGTGGCCCAAGATGCTCGTTGCAATTCCACCGAGGAAATCTAAGTACTGTTTTCCATCGGCGTCGGTTACAACTAACCCTTTGCCTTTAACCAAAGCGATAGAGGGCGTTCCATAATTGTTTTGAACCGAACTTTTCCAACGGTTGATCATTGTCTTGTTTGTCATGCAACCACCAAAGTTCCGCCTGTACCAGCTAGCGCTGATGCAAAGCTATCGGGATCTGTACCATCAATGATTCGTACCGCTTGTGCTCCGTAAGACAGCGCATCAAGAGCGGCCTGTACCTTCGGTGCCATGCCTTCGGCAAAGCCGGCTTTGATACTTTCTAAATCGCTCGCTGAAATAGCGTCAATCAATGTCGTTGCATCAGGCCAGTTACGATAAATACCAGCTACATCGGTCATCACAATTAATTGAGATGCTTCAAGGGCTGCTGCAATGGAAGCGGCTGCAAAATCCGCGTTTACGTTTAGACCTGTTTTCAAATCTTCATCCGAGGAAACTGGGGCAACAACTGGAACATAACCTTGATCAATGAGCTCTAACAGTTGTGCAGGATTGACAGATTGAACCTCCCCAACAAAGCCGAGATCTGCCGGGGTTCCATCAATCAATGTTGTGCGGCGCCTTGCAATAACTGTGGGTAGTGTGCGAGCTGAAATAGCCTTTGCCTTAATTCCTGACCTACCTAAGGTCGCAGCAACTTCTTGACCCACTTGTTCAACTAAAACCTCTTCCACTACATCAAAGATTTCTTGAGTAGTCACTCTGAAGCCCCCGATCCAATTACTGGTGATCTGCTTGGCTTTGAGCGCAGCATCGATCTGTGGTCCTCCACCATGCACAACAACAACCTTTTCACCCGTTGCAAGAGCTGCCGAGATCGCCTTAGCGAAGTTTCCGTTTTCATCCTTCATGGCGTGACCGCCAAACTTAACAACGATCATGTTGAGTACGCCGAGTTCTCATGAACATAATCATGGGTCAGGTCATTGGTCATGATCGTGGCCGTCGAATTTCCAACCTTCAGATCAATCTCGATCTCAACCAGACGAGCCTCAAAATTAACCGTTGTTTTGTCTGCATCTGGCGCGCTATCTGAACATACTTGAACTCCATTGAGTTTCACATCTATAGACAGCGGATCCATATGCGCATCAGCGGTGCCTACAGCTGCAAGAACTCTGCCCCAGTTTGGGTCTCCTCCAAAGATGGCCGCTTTTAGGAGATTGTTTCGAGCACAGGCACGCCCAACTTCTACCGCCTCCTTTTCTGAAGCAGCGTTAAGCACCTTGATCGCAACTGTCTTTGTAGATCCTTCTGCATCTGCGATTAGTTGTGCCGCAAGTGATCCACATACCTGCATCAATATATCTTCAAGTTCGTAGTCTGTAATCGTTACACCACTTGCCCCTGATGACATGAACAGGACGGTGTCATTGGTAGATGTGCACCCATCTGAATCGATACGATTGTAGGTACGATCAGTCGCGCGTTGAAAGATCTCTTGCACATTCTCAGACACAACCGCATCAGTCATAACGACAGACAACATGGTTGCTAATGCGGGGGCCAACATTCCAGCGCCTTTTGCGATACCTGCAAATTCAGCTCCTTTAAAAGTAACTGTCGCGATCTTAGGAACAGAGTCAGTTGTCATGATCGCTTGTGCGCTTGTCTGCAGACCATCATTGCTGAGCGCTGGCACAATTGATTCAATTCCGGCAATGATCTTTGGCATTGGCAAGAGTTCACCGATCAAACCGGTTGAACAAACAATTACCTCACCTGATGAAATATTGAGAGTTTGCCCAACATGCTCTGCCGTTTTATGAGTATCTGCAAACCCTTGCGGGCCGGTGCAAGCATTTGCTCCCCCGCTATTGAGAACAACCGCTCGAACGACTCCACCCTTTGCCACTTGGCGAGACCAAATGACAGGAGCTGCAACAACTTTATTGGTTGTAAAAACGGTGGCCGCGGTGAAGTTCGGGCCCTGATTTTCGATGATTGTTAAATCAAGTGCTCCAGTGCTCTTTAAGCCAGCAGCAACTGATGCAGATCTAAACCCTTGAGGAAGTTTCATGCACCAATACCATCAAGTGCTAATCCACTAATTTCTGAAAGGCCACACATGAGATTCGCATTTTGTATTGCTTGGCCAGCAGCGCCTTTGCCTAAGTTATCAATCGCAACAGAGACAACAAGTCGATTACTATGTTGATCAACAGCCACTTGAATTTGCACCTTGTTGCTTCCAGTTACAGCACTTGTCTTAGGCATCTGCCCTAGAGGTAAGAGATCTATGAAAAAATCATTGGCATAGTGCTTTGAATAGAGTTGGTGTGCTTGCTCAGTGGTGATAGCAGTTGTGAGCTTTGCGGTTATCGTTGCCAGAATTCCGCGCGGCATCGGAGCCAAGATCGGTGTGAATGAAATCCTTGCTTCCTTTTGTGCAACCGCCGATAGTGCCTGCTCAATCTCTGGTGTGTGCTGGTGCACTCCACCAAATTTATAGGAGCTCAGTGAGCCCATTACCTCGCTACCAATCAAATTGATCTTGGCGCTTCTGCCAGCCCCAGTTGTGCCTGATGCTGCAACTACAACAATGTCTGAGCTATCGATAACTGACATGGCTGGCGCTATTCCCAACGAAATAGATGTTGCATAACACCCTGGGTTTGCTACCTTGTTCTGACTCTTTATCGCCTCACGTTGAGCTGAGGCGAGTTCAGGCAACCCATACACCCATGCTCCAGCGTGCTTGCCACCGTAGTATTTCTCCCATTGAGCAGGATCTTCTAATCTGTAATCTGCGCCAAGATCTACGATCTTTACATGTGACGGAAGCTTCGAAATTAATGCAGCTGACTCGCCATGTGGCAGAGCAAGAAATACCAGCTCGATTGCTGTGAAATCAATTGAGTCTGCGGTTACGAACTCGCGGCCTGCATAACTTTGAAGCTGGGGATGAACAGATGTGACCTGCTCCCCTGCATTTGAGTGTGCGCTAACAACAGTTACCTCAAAGACGGGATGAGTCGCTAGCAGTCTTAATAACTCTCCGCCGGCATAGCCGCTTGCACCAATGACCGCTGTTTTCATGGCTTCAGCGTAAGGGATTATCTATAATTATGCAATCTTATGCATGATTATGCAGTGCGGACAACGGCCCCAAACTTGGCCGCGGCCTGAGCGGTCGCTGCTTCACGCATAGCTGAAACCTCTTCACCTGTCAGTGTCCGATCAGAGGCGCGGAAGACCAGGGTGAAGGCTAAGGAGATCTTTCCATCGCCGATCTTGTCGTAACGGTCAAACAGGGTAATGGATTCAAGTAGTTCGCCTGCACCTTCACGCAAAGCCGCCTGGAGCTCAGCGGCGCTGACCGTTGAGTCAACAATCAGAGCAACATCTTGAACCGCCGCAGGCATTGTGCCGACAGTTGTCGGGCGCACAAGTGATGACTCAGGAAGTGCGCTTAAGGCAACTGCAAATGCCACAGAACGTTCTGGCAATCCATACGCGGCGATGATGCGAGGGTGTAGTTCGCCAGCGTGTGCAACCGCTTTACCGTTAACGATCAGTTCGGCGCAACGTCCAGGATGCCATGGAGCTAGATCGGAGCGAGCAACGCTCCATTCAAGGTTACATAGCTGCAAAATATCTTGGGCGTAGGCAATTGCGTCCTGCCAGTTGTAGGCACGAGCCTTACCTTGCCAGTTTTCATTTTCAGTTTTTCCAACCAGTAAGCCCGCAACGTGATACCCCTGCGTCGGAACAGATGCAAAGATCTCATCGATAATCTTTTGATCTGGGCGCTGTGAAAGATCTGGAGAGACCGCCGAAATTAACTTTTGTGAACTACGGAAGATCGAGCCCATTTCAAAGATGGCGAAATCCTTTGCCCCGCGGCTGATGTTTCGCTGTGCCACCTCAATCAAACCAGGAACTAGATGCACCCGCATCAATGGAAACTCTTCAGACATTGGGTTTGCAACCTTGTATGTCGAAGCTCTTTCACCAACAAAGCCCATTGAATCAATTGTTGCTTGATTGGTAAATGGGAAGGTTTGAACCTCTGCCAGTCCCCGACTAGCCAACATTGTCGCAACGGCACGACGACGCTTTTGAGTCGGAGTTAGAGTTGCATGCAATGGACGTGGAGGTAGCACTGATGGGATCTTGTCATAGCCGATCATGCGAGCGACTTCTTCAGTGAAATCAGCTGCCGTTAACAGATCAGCACGCCATGATGGAGGATCGATGGTGAAGCTCTTTTCATCAACATCGCAACCAATAACACGAAGTACTTCAGCAATCTTTGGGGCTGGAACATCAAAGCCCAGAATCTTTGAAATATACGCTGGATCAATAGTGACCGTTGGGGCGAAAATAGGTGCCCCATCTACAACTGTTGCGACATGTTGGGCCGAGCTATGCGCCATTAAAAGTTGAACAAATCGGGCTGAAGCAAACTCTGCGAGTGAGGGATCAACGCTTCGCTCTAATCGGCGTGACGCTTCCGATGAGAGCTTGTGGCGACGTGAGTTCTTAGCAACACATGTTGGATCGAAACGAACCGCCTCGAGTGCAATATCTGTTGTGGTCTCAGTTATCTCTGACGATAAACCACCCATAGTTCCTGCAAGAGCTAACGGTTGCTCATCATCGCAGACCATTAAATCATCAGGATCTAAGGTGCGCTCTACACCGTCGAGAGTTTTAAACTTTTGAGTAGTACCTGCGCGCTTGATGGTTAACCCGCCTTTGATCTTTGCGGCATCAAAGGCGTGCAATGGTTGTCCAAGTTCCAGCATCACATAGTTGGTGACATCGACAACCAAGGAGATCGAGCGCATTCCCATTTTCTCGATGCGACGACGCATCCAGAT